>JANJUA010000261.1 GCA_024710825.1 Solirubrobacteraceae bacterium | reverse complement strand
GCGGGCGGCGGCGTCGGCCAGCTCGTAGGCCTCCTCGACGGTGTGCGGGACGATCGAGCGCTCGTCCTGCTCGCGGTCCCAGGGGCACTCGCGGCGCAGGCGGCGGGTCAGGTCGTCCAGTCGGCCAAGGGCCTCGGTGATGTCCTCGCGTGACACGGCCCCGGAGGATATGCCCAGGTGACGGAGGACCCGGAGCCGGGCGCGCGGGACATATAGTTCGAGCGCTCACCGCGAATGAGTCGCGGCGACCATGGCCACGGAGGTGCCACATGTCCGTTCTCCGCACGATCGCCCTCGCCGGCGCGCTCGCCGTCGTCGTGCCCTGCGCGGCGGCAGAAGCCAAGCCGCGCATGCACACGCTGAAGCTCGTCGCCCCCGCGGCGACGGTCGAGCGCGCGTTCGACGACGTCCTTCCCGAAGGGGCGTCCAAGGGCGATGCCTTCATCAGCTCCTCGGAGCTCAGCAACCGAGCCGGCAGGGTCGTCGGCAAGTACGACCTCGTATGCCGCATCATCGACGAGGACGACGGCGGGACCGCCCGGTCGATCTGCACGAGCGTGACGACGATCACCGGGCGCGGCCAGATCGTGGCCGTCGGCACGGTGCGGCCGCTGCCCAACCCGGCGCTCAAGGGCCCGTTCGGCATCGCGCCGACCGAGGAGACCTCGGCGATCGTGGGCGGCACCGGCAGGTACCTCGCGGCGCGCGGGGAGCTCGTCGCCCACCGCACCGACACCGAGCGGACGCTGACCTTCCGCTACGCCCGCTGACGGCGGGCCGGAGGAGCGACGATGAGCGGCAACGGGATGATCGTGGGCGCCAGCGTCTTGACGCTGGACGACGAGCGACCGCATGCGACCGCGGTGGCGTGGAAGGAGGGGGTGATCGTCGCCGTCGGCACCGACGCGGAGGTGCGCGCCCAGGCGCCCGCAGACGCGGAGCGCTACGACGGGCGCGGCCTGCACGTGGTGCCCGGCCTGATCGACTCTCACCACCACCCGATCTCCGGGGTCGACATCACCCGCGGCGTCGACCTGAGCGCCTGCGCCTCGATCGCCGAGGTGCAGGCGGCGCTGGCCGGCGAGCGTGAGCGCGTGGGCGACGGCGCCTGGGTGTTCGCCTGGGGCCTGGGGCCGGCGGTCGCAGGGGCGCAGGAGCTCGGCCACTGGCTGATCGACGAGGCCGTCGGCGACCAGCCCGCGGTGGTGCGGCTGTGGGACGTCCACACGACGCTCGCGTCGCGGCGGGCGCTGGAGCTCGCGCGGATCACCGGCCCGGTCGAGCTGGAGGGCACCTCGGAGGTCGTCTGCCGCGACGGCCGGCCGACCGGGGCGCTCCTCGAGCTGGCGCGTGACCTGCTCCTGCCGGCGATGCCCGTCCCCACGCCGGAGGAGCGACGCGATCGGGTCGCCGAGAGCTGCCGCCGCCTGAACGCGATGGGCCTCACCGAGGTGCACGCCATGGATGGCTCGCCGGCCCATCTGGACCTGGCCGAGGCGCTGGAGGCCGAAGGCCGTCTCACCCTGCGGATGGTGTTGAGCCTCATGATCGGGGCCGACACGCCGGTCGACGAGCAGGTCGAGCTGACGCGGCTGGCCGACCGCCGCGGACGGCTGTGGCGCGGCGGCACGGTGAAGCTGTTCCTGGACGGAGTCCCCGAGACGGGGACGGCGTGGCTGCGCGAGCCCGACAGCGCCGGCGAGGGCCTGCACTCGATGTGGCCCGACTTCGCCGACTACCTCGCGGCGGTGCGGCGCTTCGTCGACGCCGGCTTCCAGTGCGCCACGCACGCGATCGGCGACCAGGCCGTCCGCGGGGCGCTCGACGCCTACCGCGCGGTCGGACCGGTCGCCCGCGCCCCGCACCGCGTCGAGCACGCGTCGGTGCTGCCGGCCGACCTGCTCGAGCGCTTCGCCACTGAGGGCGTCGTCGCCTCCATGCAGCCGCTGCACTCCGCCCACGTCCGAGCCGACGGCAGCGACGCCACCTCGCGACGCCTGGGGCCCGAACGGATGCGCATCATCTCCAGGCCTGCCGACCTGGTGCGCGGCGGCGCGACGGTCGCGCTGGGCTCGGACTGGCCGATCGCCTCCGACGACCCGCGCTTCGGCATGGCCTGGGCGAGGCTGCAGCGCGCGCCGGGCGCGGCGCATCGCGACGACGAGGTGGTCGTGCCCGAGCAGCGGCTCAGCGCCGTCGAGGCGCTGCGCGGCTACACGGTCCATGCCGCGCGAGCGGTCGGTGACGGCGGCCACGGCGGGCGCATCCGCGTCGGGGGGCGCGCGGACCTGGCCGGGTTCGGCGCCGACGTGCTCGCGATCGACGCCGACGAGCTGCCCGACGTCCCCGTACGGCTCACCGTGGTCGACGGGCGCGCCGTGTACCGCTCCACCTGACCGGCGTGGCGGTGGGCGCCCCCCGGGCGCCCACCGCATCGCCTACGGCTGGGGGGTCGGCGCCGGGGCGGCCGGCGCGGTCGCGGTCGTCTCGGGCTCCGGCGCGTTGCCGCAATCCTGCGTGATGAAGCCGTCACGGCACTGCGTCGCGTCCTTCCACTGCGCCTGGAACTCCTTGACGAAGGCGTCGAGCGCCTTCTGCTGGCCCTCGGA
>JANJUA010000231.1 GCA_024710825.1 Solirubrobacteraceae bacterium | reverse complement strand
ATCTGCCATACTGTGGCTCAGATTTCATTCGCAAGCGCGAGGGAGCACTTCACGAACATGGGCAAGACCATCGGCATCGACCTAGGTACTACGAACTCCTGCATGGCAGTGCTGGAGGGCGGCGAGCCCACGGTCATCGAGAACGCCGAGGGCGGACGCACGACCCCCTCGGTCGTGGCGTTCACGCAGGGCGGTGAGCGCCTCGTCGGGACCGTGGCCAAGCGCCAGGCCGTCACCAACCCCGGCAACACCGTCTTCTCCGTCAAGCGCTTCATGGGCCGCAAGGAGGCCGAGGTCAAGGAGGAGGAGGCGATCGTCCCGTACAAGGTCGTCAGCGGCCCGAACGGCGACGCGCGCGTCGACGCCGGCGGCAAGCAGCACTCGCCGCCGGAGATCAGCGCGATGATCCTCGGCAAGCTCAAGGCGGACGCGGAGGCGTACCTCGGCGAGACCGTCGACAGCGCCGTCATCACCGTCCCGGCCTACTTCAACGACGACCAGCGCCAGGCGACCAAGGACGCCGGCCGGATCGCCGGCCTCGACGTCAAGCGCATCATCAACGAGCCGACCGCCGCCTCGCTGGCCTACGGCCTCGACAAGGAGGACGATCAGACGATCCTCGTCTTCGACCTCGGCGGCGGCACGTTCGACGTGTCGGTGCTGGAGATCGGCGACGGCGTCTTCGAGGTCAAGTCGACCGCCGGCGACAACCACCTCGGCGGCGACAACTTCGACAAGGCGATCGTCGACTGGCTCGTGGCGGAGTTCAAGCGCGACCAGGGCATCGACCTCACGCAGGATCCGATGGCCCTCCAGCGCCTGTACGAGGCGGCGGAGAAGGCGAAGATCGAGCTGTCCTCCGCGCAGGAGACGCAGATCAACCTGCCGTTCATCACCGCCGACCAGAGCGGCCCCAAGCACCTGGACACGCGCCTGAACCGCGCGAAGTTCAACGAGCTCGTCTCCGGCCTCATCGACCGCGTCGTCGCCCCGGTCCGCCAGGCGCTCGACGACGCCAAGGACAAGGGCTCGTCCAAGATCGACCACGTCGTCCTCGTCGGCGGCATGACGCGCATGCCCGCCGTGCAGGACAAGGTCAAGGAGCTCACCGGCCAGGACCCGCACCGCGGCGTCAACCCGGACGAGGTCGTGGCCGTCGGCGCCGCCATCCAGGCGGGCGTGCTGGCCGGCGACGTCAAGGACGTCCTGCTGCTCGACGTCACCCCGCTCACCCTCGGCATCGAGACCAAGGGCGGCGTGATGACGAAGCTGATCGAGCGCAACACGACCATCCCGACCCGCAAGGCCGAGGTGTTCTCCACCGCGGAGGACAACCAGCCGAGCGTGGAGATCCACGTGCTCCAGGGCGAGCGCGAGATGGCGACCTACAACAAGTCGCTCGGCAAGTTCCAGCTCACCGGCATCCCGCCGGCGCCGCGCGGCATCCCGCAGATCGAGGTGGCGTTCGACATCGACGCGAACGGCATCCTCAACGTGTCCGCGAAGGACCTGGGCACCGGCAAGGAGCAGAAGATCGAGATCCGCGCCGGCGGCGGCCTCTCCGACGAGGAGATCAAGCGGATGGTGTCGGACGCCGAGTCGCACGCCGACGAGGACCGGCGCCTGCGCGAGCTCGCCGAGGCGCGCAACGCGGGCGAGAACGCCGCCTACCAGGCGGAGCGCCAGCTCGCCGACCTGGGCGACCAGGTGGACGAGTCCTCCAAGTCCGAGATCCAGGACGCGATCCGCGCGGTGCGCGAGTCGCTCGAGGGCGAGGACGCGGCGGAGATCCAGGCGCGCACGGCGACGCTCCAGCAGGCCTTCCACCGCGTGTCGGAGGCCATGTACGAGCGGGCGCAGGCCGAGCAGGCGGCGGCCGCCGGCAACGGCGATCCGGGCGCGTCGGCCGACGGCGGTGAGCCCGCGGCGGAGGGCGAGGAGGACGTCGTCGACGCCGAGGTCGTGGACGAGGGGCGCTAGGCATGGCCCGCGAGCACACCGAGCCGGAGGAGGTGGGCGCCGAGGAGGCGCCCACCAGCCAGGCCGACGCCGTCGAGCAGGATCTCGAGGCGCTCCAGGCCAAGGCGGCCGAGCGCGACGAGTACCTCGCGCTGGCGCAGCGCGCCCAGGCGGACTTCGAGAACTACCGCAAGCGCATGGCCCGCGAGGTCGGGCTGTCGGAGGCGCGCGGCGTGGCGAAGGTCGTCAAGGAGCTGCTGCCGGCGCTCGACAACCTCGATCGCGCGATCGCCGCGGCCGAGGCCGAGGAGACCGACTCCGAGCACCACCTGACCAAGGGCATCCGCCTGGTGCAGCAGGAGCTGTCCGCCGCCCTCGAGCGTGTGGGGATCGAGTCGTTCTCGCCGAAGGGCGAGGTCTTCGACCCCAACGAGCACGAGGCGATGGCCCAGCAGCCCGTCGAGGGCGCCGACTCCGGCATCGTCGTCGAGGTCTACCAGTCGGGCTACCGCCTCGACGGGGCGGTCCTGCGCCCGGCCCGCGTGGTGGTGGCTGCGTAGATGGCGACCGTGACGGACCCGTACAAGGTCCTCGGGGTCGATCGGAAGGCCTCGCAGGACGACATCAAGAAGGCCTACCGCAAGCTCGCGCGCAAGTACCACCCGGATCGCAACCCCGACGACTCGAGCGCCGAGGCGCGCTTCAAGGAGATCTCCGCGGCGTACGACGTCCTCGGCGATCCCGAGAAGCGCAAGGCGCACGATCGCGGCGGTGCGTTCGCCGGCGGCGCCAACCCGTTCGGCAGCGGTGCCGGCGGTCCGGGCGGCGGCTTCGACGCGAGTGGGTTCTCCGACATCCTGTCGAACCTGTTCGGCAACTCCCGCGGCGGCGGGCGCGGGGGCCCGGGCCCGAGCGCTCCGCGCGCGGAGCGTGGGCGCGACCTGGAGGCGGAGGTGCGCCTCTCCTTCCAGGACGCGGTCGCGGGGACGCAGCTCTCGCTCTCCGTCCCGACGTCGGCGATGTGCGGGACGTGCCGCGGAACCGGCGCGAAGCCGGGCACCAACCCGAAGGTCTGCCCGCGCTGCCAGGGCCGCGGCGTGGAGCAGCAGGGCCAGGGGCTGTTCTCGATCTCGCAGCCGTGCTCGCTGTGCGGCGGCAGCGGCGCGATCATCGAGGAGCCCTGCCCGACGTGCCAGGGCACGGGCGCCGTCCGCACGGTGAAGAAGTACAAGGTCAACATCCCGGCGGGGGTGCGCGAGGGCTCGCGCGTCCGGCTGGCGGGCAAGGGCGAGCCGGGGCGCAACGGCGGTCCGCCCGGCGACCTCTACGTCATCACCCACGTGGATGCCTCGCCGGTGTTCGCGCGCAAGGGCGAGCATCTCGAGGTCGAGGTGCCGCTGACGATCCCGGAGGCGCTGCGCGGCGCCGAGATCGAGGTCCCGACCCTGTCGGGCTCCAAGCGCCTGCGCGTCAAGCCGGGCACGAAGCCGGGCACGGTCCAGCGCCTGCGCGGCGAGGGCCCGCCGAAGCTGGGCGACAAGAAGGCCCGGGGCGACATCCACTACCGCTTCGTGCTCGACGTCCCCGACAAGCTCACGCGCGAGCAGGAGGCCGCCGTCGAGGAGCTGTCGAAGGTGATGAACGGCAACCCGCGGGCCAAGCTGTTTCCGAGGAAGGCGGCGGCCTGATGGCCGTGCGCCGCACGAGGACGACCGTTCGCGTCGAGTCCGACCGCGGCGTCTTCATGATCTCCGTCGCCGCCGAGCTGGCCGAGATGCACCCGCAGACGTTGCGGATGTACGAGGCTCGCGGGCTGATCCAGCCGAAGCGCTCGCCGAAGGGCACGCGCCTGTACTCGCACGAGGACGTCGAGCGCCTGCGTCGCATCCAGCAGATGACGACCGAGTACGGCCTGAACCTCGCGGGGGTCGAGCGGGTGCTGGAGCTCGAGCGCAAGCTGGAGCGCGCGGTGGCGAGGGTGGAGGCGCTCGAGCGCCGCTCGGAGGAGCTGCGCGACGAGATCCGCGGCCTGGAGGCCAAGCGCAACGAGGTGCGCGCGGACCTGGTCCGCTACGAGCACTCCCGCGAGCTGACGCTGCGCAAGGACGTGGCGCCGCTGCCGCCGCGCGGCCAGGAGCCCCAGGAGGGGAGCTAGTGTCGCGCGTCATAAGTTAGTTGACAGGGTGGCGGTGGGCTGGGACGATGCGCCATGTCCATCACCACGTTCGCCATGACCGACGAAGACCGCGAGACGCTGCAGTCCTGGACGCGGTCCTCGACGGTGTCGGCCGGTCAGCGCGAGCGCGCTGAGATCGCGCTGGCCATCGGCGGCGGGGATGGTGTGTCGGTCGCGGCTCGCCGTCTCGGGGTGTCGCGCCCGACGGTGATCAAGTGGCGTGACCGGTTTGCCGCCGACGGGATCGCGGGCCTGGGCGACCGGCCGCGCCGCGGCCGGCCCAAGACGATCGATGACGCGCAGATCATCGCTGCGACGCTGGAGCCACCGCCGGCCAAGCTCGCGGTCACGCACTGGTCCTCGAGGCTACTGGGCAAGCACCTCGGGATCGGTGATGCGACCGTCGCTCGGGCGTGGCGCGCCTATCGCGTGCAGCCATGGCGCCAAGGCACGTTCAAGTTCTCCACCGATCCCGAACTGCAAGCCAAGGTCCGCGACATCGTCGGCCTCTACCTCGATCCGCCTCACAATGCGGTCGTGCTCTGCGTCGATGAGAAGTCTCAGATCCAGGCGCTCAACCGCACCCAGCCGATCCTGCCGGTCCGGCCCGGCCTGCCCGAGAAGGCCACCCACGACTACAAACGCAACGGGACCACGACGCTGTTCGCCGCCCTGGAAGTCGCGACCGGCACGGTGACAGACCGCTGCTACGACCGCCACGGCAAGGCCGAGTTCTTGGACTTCCTCAAGCTCGTCGCCAGGGCCTACCCGCGCCGACGGCTGCACGTCGTGCTCGACAACTACCACACCCACAAGCACGACGACATCAACCGCTGGCTGGCCAAGCACCCCCGGATCACGCTGCATTTCACCCCGACCTCGGGGTCCTGGCTCAACCTCGTCGAGGTGTTCTTCGGGATCATCACCCGCCAGGCCATCCGCCGCGGATCCTTCGACAGCGTCAAACAGCTCGTCACCGCGATCCGCGCCTTCATCGACGCCTACAACGACCGCTGCAAGCCCTTCGTCTGGACCAAGACCGCCGACGAGATCCTGCCCCGAGCGACCCGTCAACCAACTTCAGACGCGGAACACTAGCCGTTCGTCGGGACGACGTGCACCTGGTAGCGCGCCAGGCGCAGGTCGTTGGTGACGAGGCTGAGCCCTTCGCACTGGGCCTGGGCCACGAGCATGCGGTCGGACGGATCGCCGTGGATGTGCGGGAGGGCCTCGGCGATCTCGGCGTGCGCCCACGTGACGGGGAGCCGGGAGAAGCCGTAGAAGTCGACGATCTCTGACACCGACCGCACGAGCCGGATCTTGTCCTTCGCCTGCTTGATGCCGAGCTCCCATGAGCTGACGACGCTGACGAAGACCTCGGACTCGTCGCTGTCGATCCACGACCGTGTCCGAACGGACAGGTTGCGCCCTTCGTGCCACCACAGCACCGCGTGGCTGTCGAGGAGGAGCCTCACTCAGCGTCGCCGCGGTCGCGGAAGAACAGCTCGTGCTCCTCTTCCTCGTGCGCGTCGAACTCCGCTGCGATCTCGCGGTCGAGCTCCTGCCACTCCTCCCAGGAGGGCATGATGACCTCGCCGCGACCGGCGCCGTCACCCGTGTGGACGAGGCGCGTGCCCTGCTGCGTCCCGCGACCGGCACCACGCTCCCCGACGATGCATGGCTGGAGGCG
>JANJUA010000203.1 GCA_024710825.1 Solirubrobacteraceae bacterium | reverse complement strand
CCCGAGGGCGTCCTGACGGACTGACGAAGGGCACTCGCGATTGTCCGTCACCGGACAGCGACGGTGTCCTAGGGTCGTTGAGAGGCCCTGCCGTCGATTCCCTTCCCGCAAGGAGGCTCTTGCATGTCCGAGACCGCCGATCCCCATACGCTGACCGTTCACCTGCCGGCGGTGAACGGTGCCGCGCACGACCAGGACAGCGAGTGGTGCGTGGTGGAGACCAGCGAGGGGTCCCGACGGCTTCGGTTCCACGACTACGACGAGATCTACGCGATCCCCGGCCTCTACGAGCGCCTGTTCTACGAGGAGCTGCGCTGCACCTCGCCGCGCGTCGTGCGCCGGCTCATCGAGGACACGCTGGAGGACCGCGAGATGGCCCCGTCCGAGCTGACCGTGCTCGACGTCGGAGCCGGCAACGGGATGGTCGCCGAGGAGCTCGACGACCTCGGCGCCGCCTCCATCGTCGGCGTCGACATCATCGAGGAGGCGGCCGCCGCCGCCGAGCGCGACCGGCCCGGCCTCTACGACGACTACCGGGTCGTCGACCTGACCGATCCCGCGCCCGCCGACGACGCCGCGCTGCGCGACACGCCGTTCACCTGCATGACCACCGTGGCCGCGCTCGGCTTCGGCGACATCCCGCCGCAGGCCTTCAGCCAGGCGCTCGAGTACCTCGACGACGGCGGGCTCGTGGCGTTCACGCTGAAGGACCGCTTCGTCTCCGACGCCGATCCCTCCGGCTTCAGCGAGCTGATCCGCGGGCTCCACGACGACGGCGCGCTCGAGCCGATCGCCGAGCGCCGCTACCGCCACCGGCTGTCGATGACCGGCGAGCCGCTGCACTACGTCGCCTACGTGTCCGAGAAGGCCGCCTAGCGCGCTCGACCGCGCCCGTGCGGCGCGTCCCAGTCCATGTCCAGCGGCCCGGCCGGGACGATCCGCTTCGGGTTGAGCATGTCGTGCGTCGTGTAGTAGTGGCGCTTGATCTCGTCGAAGCGGACCGTCTCCGCGACGCCCGGGACCTGGTACAGCTCGCGGGCGTAGGCCCACAGGCTCGGGTGGTCGACGAGCCGGCGGCCGTTGCAGCGGAAGTGCACGTAGTACACGGCGTCGAAGCGCACGAGCGTGGTGAACAGGCGCCAGTCGGCCTCGGTGATGCGGTCGCCCACCAGATAGCGCTGCGAGCCGAGGCGCTCCTCGAGCTCGGCGAGGGTCGCGAACAGCGCGCTGAAGCTCTCCTCGTAAGCCTCCTGGCTCTTGGCGAAGCCGGTCCGGTAGACGCCGTCGTTGACGTTGGCGTAGACGAGCTCGTTGACGGCGTCGATCTCGTCGCGCAGGCCCTCGGGGTAGAGGTCGGGGCCCTCGGCGCCCCACGCGTTCAGCATGCGGACGATGTCGGCGGACTCGTTGTTGACGATCCGGCGCTCGTCGCGGTCCCAGACGACGGGGACGGTGACGCGGCCCTCGAACGTCGGGTCGGTCGCGTCGTAGGCGTCGGCCAGGAAGTCCCAATCGTGCAGCTCGTCGCGGTGCTCGCCACCGGGGAACGCCCAGCCGCGCTCGTCGCGGAACGGGTGCACGAAGGAGACGCCGACGACGTCCTCGAGCCCCTTCAGCCGGCGCACGATGAGCGTTCGGTGCGCCCACGGGCAGGCGTAGGAGGCGTAGAGATGGTGGCGACCGGGCGCCGTCTCGGCGGCCCAGTCGCGGAACGCGCTGGCCTGGCGCGCGAAGCGGCCCGCGGCGTCGGCCTCGCGGTCGATGGAGAAGGACTCGGTCATGGTTGCACGCGCAATCATAGCCACGCCCCCGGGCCGTACCCTGCACCCCATGCCGGAGCTGCCCGAGGTCGAGCGCGCCCGTGCGCTGATCGCGGCGCGCGGACTCGGACGCCTGATCGTGGAGGTCGACGACGCCGACACCTACGTCTGCCGCCCCCACCAGCCCGGTGAAATCGCCGCCGCCATCACCGGTCGCGAGCTGACCGCGGCGCATCGGCGCGGGAAGACGATGTGGTTCGACACCGACGGCGGCGAGGGGCCGACGCTCGGCCTGCACCTCGGGATGGCGGGCCAGATCGTGGTCGACGACGGCATCGCCGGCGATCCCCAGCTCGACGGCCACGAGCATCCGCCCTGGAACCGCTTCACGCTGCGCTTCTCCGACGGCGGCCGCCTGGTGCTGCGCGACCGGCGCCGCCTCGGCCGCGCCGTCCTCGATCCGCCGCTCGACGGGCTCGGACCGGACGCGGGCGAGATCACCCGCGACGCGTTCCGGGCACGGGTGGGCCGCGGCGCCGCGCCGCTGAAGGCACGGCTCATGGACCAGTCCGTGCTCGCGGGCATCGGCAATCTGCTCGCCGACGAGACCCTGTGGCGAGCGCGCCTCTCCCCGCTGCGCCCGGCCGGCGGGCTCTCCGCCGAGGAGCTCGACCGCCTCCGCGTCCAGATGCGCGCCGCGATCCGCTCCGCGATCGCGCTCGGCGGCGTCCACACCGGCGAGCTGGTCGCGCACCGCGTGCGCGGCGGCCGCTGCCCTCGCTGCGGCACCGAGCTGCGCCGCGCCTCGGTGGGTGGCCGGACGACGTTCTGGTGTCCTCGGGAGCAGACTTGAGCGCCGCCCCGGTGAGCGCCGAGCTGGCGCCGCTGACCACCCTGCGCCTCGGCGGCCCCGCTCGGCGGCTGGTCGCGGTCGACCGCGAGGACGAGCTCGTCGCCGCCGTCCGAGAGCTCGACGCGGAGGGCGAGCCGCTGCTGCTGCTGGCCGGCGGCAGCAACGTGGTGATCGCCGACCGCGGCTTCGCGGGCACCGTCGTGCATGTCCAGACCAGGGGCATCGCGCGCGACGGCGAGACGGTCACCGTCCAGGCCGGCGAGCCGTGGGACGTGCTCGTCAACCGCACGGTGCGCGACGGGCTGGCGGGGCTCGAGTGCCTGTCGGGCATCCCCGGCTCGACGGGCGCGACGCCGATCCAGAACGTCGGCGCCTACGGCCAGGAGGTCAGCCAGACGATCGTCGCCGTGCGCGTCTACGACCGGCGCGCGCGGCGCGTCGAGGAGCTGCCCGCGGACGCGCTCGGCTTCCGCTACCGCTCGAGCGCGCTGAAGGGCCGCGACGACCGGGTGGTGCTCGCCGTCCGCTTCGACCTGCGCGAGGCGCAGCTCGGCGAGCCGATCGCCTACGCGGAGCTGGCGCGCGCGCTCGGCGTCGCCGTGGGCGAGCGGGCACCGCTGCGCGACGTCCGCGAGGCGGTTCTGCGGCTCCGCGGCGGCAAGGGGATGGTCGTCGACCCCGCCGACCCGGATTCCGTCAGCGCCGGCTCGTTCTTCACCAACCCGATCCTCGACGCCGACGCCTTCGCCGCGCTGCGGGAGCGGGCGGCCCCGGCGGATCCGCCCGCGTTCGCGGAGCCCGACGGGCGCGTGAAGACGTCCGCGGCCTGGCTCATCGAGCGGGCCGGGTTCGCGCGCGGCCACGGCGAGGGCCGGGTGGGCATCTCGCGCAAGCACACGCTCGCGCTCGTCAACCGGGGCGGGGCGACGACCGCCGAGCTCGTCGCGCTCGCCCGCGAGGTCGCCGCCGGAGTGCGGGAGCGCTTCGGCGTCGACCTGGAGCCCGAGCCGGTCTTCGTCGGGCATGAGTGGTGAGCGGGCTCGCCGCCCCGTGCTGCTGGCCCTCGCGGTCGTCGCGGCCGCGATCGGCCTGGGCGTCATCGCCCGCTGGGCGGCCGGCGCCGGCCTGATCGCGTTCGCGGGACCGGTCGCCGAGCCGGCCGGGCGGCTGAGCGCGTGGGCGATCGCGCTCGGCGCGCCGTGGCTGGCGGTCGCCTGGGTGCTCGGCACGCTCGCCCGCAGCCTGTGGGGCGGGGCGCTGACGGGGGCGGCCGCGCTCGTCGGCGGCACCGCCGCCTGGTACGCGGTGACGGTCTACCGCCAGGGCTACGACGCGGTGGACTACGCCGTTTCGATGTCGATCGGCTGGGCGAGCGCCGCGGTGGTGGCCGGCGCGGTGTTCGGCGCCGCGGGGACCCTGTGGCGGCGCGGACCGTCGGACGTCGCCCGGGCGGTGGGCGCGGCGGTGCTCGCGGGTGCGCTCATCGGCGAGTCGGTGCTGCTCGTGACGCAGTGGGACGGGCGCGCCGCCCGCGTGGTCCTGACCGTCGAGCTGCTCGCCGGGATCGTCCTCCCCGCCCTGCTGCTGCGCCGCCACCGCAACGCCATGGCGCTCGCGCTGGTGCTCACCGCGGCATTCGCGCTCATCGCGGCGGGCGCCGAGCACCTGGTCCGCGACGCGCTGCGCGACGCGGGCTGGGGCGGGCGCTGACGCCCTGTAGTGTCGCGCACATGCTCATCTCGACCATGAACGACCTGCCCGGCTACGAGATCGACGAGGTGCTCGGCGAGGTGTTCGGGCTCACCGTGCGGTCGCGCAACGTGGGCTCCCAGATCGGCGCCGCCTTCAAGTCGCTCAAGGGCGGCGAGCTGAAGGGCATGACGAAGATGCTGGCGGAGGGTCGCGAGCACGCTACCGAGCGCCTCATCGCGGAGGCCACCGAGAAGGGCGCCAACGCCATCGTGGCGTTCCGCTTCGACACGTCGGAGCTGGGCTCGGTCTGGACCGAGATCTGCGCCTACGGCACGGCGGTGCGCGCGACGAAACGCTAGCCGGCCCGGACGAGCTGGCGCCGGTAGCGGCGCATCGTCGTCCGGGTCATGTCGCCGTGCGTCTGGTCGCGCAGGCGCGCGACGCGCACGACGCGATACGGGCTCGTGAGCGACTCGTTGTGGCCGATCACGTCGCG
>JANJUA010000161.1 GCA_024710825.1 Solirubrobacteraceae bacterium | reverse complement strand
CAGACACACCTCCAACCCCCCACCGCCCACCACCCCGCCCAACAGCGCCACGGAATAGTCATGCCCCAGCCCCCGAAAGACCCCCAATAGCAAATCACCATCGCCCACCACGTCCAGAGCGCGCGCCGCACCCGCTCCCGGGTGCCCGACGGCCGCTTGACCAGCTCGAGCTGCTCGGCCGACTCCAGGCGACGCAGGCGCCCGTCGGCGATGAGGCGCTCGTCGACCGCGCCGAGTCGGCCCTCGAACGTCGTCCACACCGGGGTGCCGAGCGCGACCGCCTCGCGGTTCATCGTGCCGCCCGCGCTCACGACGAGGTCGGCGAACGCGATCAGCGACTGCGCGTCGATCGCGCGCTCGGGCACGACGAATCCGTCGCGCAGCTCGGCGCGCTGCTGCGCCGTGCGGGGCAGGACGACGGTCTGCGCCCCGCGCAGACGCTCCAGGACCGTCGCGAAGAGGTCGTTCTCGAAGCGGTGGTAGAGCGAGACGTGCGGCGGCGTGCGGACCACGGCGATCGGCCGGGCCGGATCGAGGCCGAGCTCTTCCAGGACGGCTTCGTCGGGCGTGAAGTCCGCGAGCGCGTACTCCTCCTTCAGCCCCTCGTAGCGCAGCAGCTTGCCGCGCGCGCCGTAGCGCTCGAGGCGCTCGGCGGGGATGACGTCGGGGACGACCACGGCGCGCACGAGGCGGCAGTTGACGGTGTGCTGGACGGTCGCCCACTCGTAGTCGAACGTCGTCGAGGAGGGGATGCGCAGCAGCGCCGCGGCGACGGTGACGTCGTTGGAGCCGTGGCCGAAGGCGAGGTCGAACGGGCCGTTGCGGCGCGCCCAGCGCACGAGCGCCCCGGAGCGGGCCGCCAGGCCGCGCGCCTTCGCCGCCAGCCCCGCGCCCTGGTGGCGCCCGATGGCCGTGTGCGCGAGGCCGTAGCGCTCCAGCAGGCCGAGCGTCTGCGCGAAGTCGCGCGCGGTGATCCGCACGTCGTGGCCGTCGGCGCGGAGACGCTCGATCACCGGCCGCAGGACGACGACGTGCGGGCTGTTGGTCAGGTCCACCCAGATCCGCATGCGCGCGCCAACGCTAGTGGGCCGTCCACTAGCCTGCGCACCTTGGCCGCGACCGCCGTCACCCTCGCATCGATCACGGATCCGATCGTCGAGCTCGCCGTCGACGTCGTCGGCAGCCTCGGGCTGTGGGGCATCTTCCTGCTCATGGTGCCCGAGAGCGCCTGCATCCCGATCCCGTCGGAGGCGACGATGCTCTTCGCCGGCTTCAACGTCTCCGAGGGCCGCTACTCGCTAGCGCAGGCCGTGGCCGTGGGGTCGGTGGCGAACCTCGTCGGCTCCTGGATCGCCTACGCCGTCGGCTACTTCGGCCGGATCGAGCTGCTGGAGAAGCACGGCAGGGCGCTGCACGTCAAGCCGTCGCACCTCGCCTGGGCGGACCGCTGGTTCGAGCGCTACGGCTCCTACGCCGTCTTCTTCTCGCGCATGCTGCCGATCATCCGCACGTTCATCTCCCTGCCCGCGGGCGTCGCGCGGATGCCGTTCTGGCGCTTCTCGGTCCTGACCTTCCTCGGCTGCGTGCCGTGGATCCTGCTGCTCGCCCTCATCGGCCAGCAGGTCGGCTCGCGCTGGGAGGACTGGAAGGACAGCCTGCACTACGTCGACTACGCCGTCGCCACGATCATCTTCGTGGGCGCGGTCTGGCTGGCGTTGCGCTGGTGGCGCAACCGGTCGGCCATCGATGTCGCCTGAGCCGGCGCGCCTGACCCTCCGCGACGCCGTCGCGCTCGGGGTCCTGCACGGCCCGGCGGAGCTGCTGCCGGTCTCCTCGAGCGGGCACGTGACGCTCGTGCCCTGGCTGGCGCGCTGGGAGTACGCGGGCGTGGAGCCGGAGCTGCGCAAGGCCTTCGAGGTGGCGCTGCACGCCGGGACGGCGGCCGCGCTGCTCGTCGCGCTGCACGGCGAGGTCGGGGCCGCCGCCCGCGGGTTCGACCGGCGTCGAGCGACGCTCGTCGCGCTGTCGTTCCTGCCGCCCGCCGCCGCGGGCTGGGCGCTCGAACGACCGATCGAGCAGCGGCTCGGCACGCCCGCGACGATCGCGGCCGGCCTCCTGATCGGCTCGCTGGCGATGGCGCTCGCCGACCGCCGCGGGCCCGTCGGCCGCTCGCGGGAGGAGGCCGGCTGGCGCGACGCGCTCGCGCTCGGGCTCGCGCAGGCGGCGGCGCTGATGCCGGGCGTCTCGCGCAACGGGGCGACGCTCGCGGCGGCGCGGGCGCGGGGCTTCGACCGCGAGGACGCCAACGCGCTGTCGCGCCACGTCGCCCTGCCGATCATCCTCGGCGCCTCGGTGCTGAAGGGGACGCGTCTGCGGCGGCGCGGGCTGCCCCGGGAGGTGCAGCGGGCGTTCGCGGCGGGGATGGGCGCCTCGTTCGCCTCGACGCTCGCCTCGACGTGGCTCATCGGCCAGGTGGAGCGCGACCGCTCGCTCGCGCCGTACGCGGCCTACCGGGTGGCGCTCGCGGGGCTCGTGATCCGGCGGCTCTGGCAGGATCGGGGTCGATGAGCCCCGACCAGCGCTCCAGCGAGGCCTACGCGGCCGCCGGCGTCGACATCGGCGCCTCCGACCGGACGGTCGACGCGCTCGTCGGCGTGCTGCGGACGATCGACCCCGGGCGGCCGTCGCGCGTCGTCGACCTTCCGGGCCACTACGCGAGCGTGCTGCGGATCACCGACGAGATCGGCATCGCGATCGGCACCGACGGCGTGGGCTCCAAGCTCGTCGTGGCCGAGGAGACCGGGCGGCTCGAGACCGTCGGCATCGACTGCATCGCGATGAACGTCAACGACGTCGTGTGCGTGGGCGCGGAGCCGATCGCCGTCCTCGACTACCTGGCCGTCGAGCGGGCCGACCCGGACGCCGCGGCGGCGATCGCCCGCGGCCTGAAGGCGGGCGCCGAGGCCGCCGGGGTGGAGATCCCGGGCGGCGAGCTCGCCGTGCTTCCCGAGCTGATCCGCGGCCATCCGTCGCCGCACGGCTTCGACCTCTGCGCGTCCTGCTTCGGCACGGTCGCGCTGGACGCGATCGTCACCGGCGCGGCGATCCGGCCCGGCGACGCGCTCGTCGGGCTGCC
>JANJUA010000128.1 GCA_024710825.1 Solirubrobacteraceae bacterium | reverse complement strand
GATCGCCTCGCCACCCGTGGGCGCAAGGCCGACGAGGCGATCGAGCGCCACGTCGAGCTGGCGCGCGAGCTGATCGGCGACACGCTGGCCTGGCGCGCCGGCGAGACGCGTCCGGAGCCGCTGGTGCGCGGCGACGAGCTCGCGCGCGCGCTCGAGATCGAGCCGGGCCCGCGGCTCGGCGCTCTGCTGGCCGAGCTGGCGGAGGCGCGCTTCGCGGGCGAGATCCGCAGCCCTCAGGAGGCGGTCGCGGCGGCGCGGGCGCTGCTCGACGCCGACGCCTGAGCGGCGATCGCCCGGACCGTGGCGTCGACGGCGGTCGCGGCGCCCGCCACCGATCCGAAGTCGACGTTGTCAGGAGTGTCGGTCGGCCAGTGGTAGTTCGCCGGGGCCTTGCGCCGGTTGACCGAGCCCATGAGCGCGGCCCGGTAGCCGTCGCGGACGGCGACGAGCGCGTCGGACCCGAACGAGAACTTCAGGCCGCGGCGCAGCGGCACGCCCGCGTCGCGCGCGGCGCGCTCGACCAGATCCTTGAGCTCCGGGTCGTAGCGGTAGGGCCTGAGCATGCCCTCGCGCTCGGGCAGCGTCAGCTCGGGCGAGCCGACCGTGTCGACCGCGAGCACCTGGGTCGTCTCGCGCGGCAGCCGCGGCCACCACGAGCGCGCGAAGCCCTGCATGCCCTCCTCGAAGGCCTCCTCGCCGCCGCAGGAGACGAGCAGCACCCGCACGCCCTCGACGGGCTCTTCGCGCAGCATCCGCGCCACGGCGAGGACGACGGCGACGCCGGTGAGGTTGTCGTTGGCGCCCGGGACCGGCCTGCGCGCCCCGATGTCGGCGAACGCGGCGGCGCTTCCCAACGAGAGCAGCGTGCCCAGCGTGCGGGCGCGGCGCGAGCCGGTCGCGCCGCCCGCGGTCACGAGCGCCGGGCCGGCGAACACGAGCCACATGAGCGGCGGCGACGTGTCCAGGCGCTGGAAGACCCAGGGGGCGATGCGGTCGATGGCGTCGGGCAGCCGCGGGTCGAAGATCGCGCCGGAGTGGGCGGCGTCGTGATGGGCGACGACGACGAGCGTGCGTCGGGCGAGGGGATCGCCGGCCTCTGCGACGACGTTCCACGTGCGCTTGCGGCGGCCCGCGAGGCGCCGCGTCCAGTGGCGCCAGATGACGAGGTCGTCCCACACGGCGGCGGTCGCGGCGGCGCCGGCAGCCGCCATGAGGGGACGGCGCCCGATCAGGCCGGCCAACGCCGCGGCGCCGGTGGCGACGCCGAGCGGCCACCAGTAGCCGCCGTGGGCGGGATGGTCCTCCAAGACCGGGTCCAGTCCCTCCTCGCGCAGGCGCTCGGCGATCCACTCCGCCGCCCGGCGCTCGCCCTCCGAGGCGGACGCGCGCTCGAGGCTCGCGAGATGCCGGACCGTGTGCTCGATCAGATCGCGGTCGGGGCTCGCCATCGCAGGCCGCAGCCTAGTCGCACGGCACTAGGCTCGCGCAATGTCCCTTGTGCGCCTGGAGCACGACGGGCCGCTCGCCGTCCTGACGCTCGACCACCCACCGCTGAACCTCTTCGACCACGAGCTGATGGGCGAGCTGACCGACCGCGTCGACGAGCTCGTCGCGGCCCCGCCGCGCGGGATCCTGGTGCGGGCGGAGGGGCGCGTGGTGTCGGGCGGCGTCGACGTCGGCAAGGTCTTCGACGGGCTCGACGCGCGGATCGCCGCACGGATGTGGTCGCGGCTGCTGACGATGATCCATCGCATCGAGCAGCTCCCCTGCCCGACGGTCTTCGCGGCGCACGCGCTCACGCTGACGGCCGCGTTCGAGGTGTCCCTGGCCTGCGACCTGCTCGTCGCGGCCCGCTCGGCCCGCTTCGGGCTGGTCGAGCGGGTCGTCGGCATGACGCCGGCGATGGGCGGCACCCAGCGCCTCGCCGAGCGCGCCGGCCCGGCGCGCGCCCGCGAGCTGGTGATGACCGGCGCGCTGTACGGCGCCGAGACGCTGGAGCGCTGGAACGTCGTCAACCGCGTGTTCGACGACGAGGGCTTCGACGAGGCCGCCCGCGCGTTCGCGCGCGACCTCGCCGAGGGTCCGACCCGGGCGATGGTCGCGACGAAGCAGGTGGTGCGCGCGTACCTCGACGGCGGCGCGCTGAGCGCCGACTACGCGGTCCCGCGCATCGCGGGCGACCTGTCGGACTCCGACGACATGCGGCAGGCCGTGCGGTCGTTCGTCGACCGGGGGCCGGGGCACGCCGCGTTCGAGGGCCGTTGAGTGCAAGAACGCGTGCAGCGCGAGGCGCTCGCGGCCTGTCGGTACCGCGTACCGCGTGTCACCGACCGCAACACCCGGGCGTCCGTCGTGTTGAATTGACCTGATGCTCCGCCCATTTCGCATGTCTGTCGCCGTCGGCGCCGCGTTCGCGATGCTCGCGATCGCTCCCGCCGCGCAGGCGACGATCACCGAGGTCGGCGCGACCGGAGACCAGGCGACCGGCAGCCCGTCCTGCCCGGCCGACTGCATCGCCGTCACGCGAACGACCGGATACCAGGCCAAGGTCGGCCCAGATCGGGGGCTCTACGTCGTCCCCCGCAAGGGCCGGATCGTCGCCTGGTCGATAACGCTCGGCAAGCCGGGCAAGCGCCAGGCCTCCTTCTTCGCCGACAACTTCGGCGGCGAGGCCCAGGCGGGGATCGCGGTCCTGCGCACCGGCTCCAAGCTCCGGGCGCGCACCGTCGCGTTGAGCCCGCTGATCAACCTGAAGCCCTACTTCGGCACCACCGTCCAGTTCCCGCTGGCGCAGTCGATCAAGGTCCAGAAGGGCATGGTGATCGCGCTCAACGTGCCCACCTGGGCGCCGTCGCTGGCCGTCGGCCTGCCGGCCGAGACCTCGTGGCGCGCGAGCCGCGAGGACAAGTGCAAGGACCAGGCGACCACGCAGCTGCAGACCTCCCAGCAGCTCGACCAGCTCACTCAGTACCGGTGCCTCTACAAGACGGCGCGCCTGACCTACAGCGCCACGCTGATCTCGACGGTGCCGCAGGAGAACGCCACGGCGCCCGCCACCACCCAGACGGGCTGAAGTCGGTCAGACTGGCGGGGTGACGACCGCGTCGCCCCGCCCCGTCGACCGCCTCCGCCTCCGCGGGCGGCTGGCCTGGTCGCGCACGGCGCGGATCGTCGAGCAGTCGGTCGGAGCGTTCTTCACCGACCGCTGCCCCCAGTTCGCCGCCGCGATCGCGTTCTACGCGCTGTTCGCGATCTTCCCGCTGGCGATCCTGGCGGTCGTCGTCTTCGGGATGGTGATCGGCAGCGACGACGCGCGTGAGCACGTCGTCGAGTTCCTGCTGGACAACCTCCCGCTGACCGAGGACCAGGGGCGCGCGGACCTGGAGCGGCTGCTGGAGGGCGTGACGCGCAACACGGGAACGCTCAGCGCGGTCGCCTTCGTCGGCCTGGTCTTCTCCGCCAGCGGGCTGATGGGCGCGGCGCGCAACGCCCTGAACGCGGCGTTCGACGCGCACGACGCGGCGCGGCGGCCGCCGGCGCAGGGCAAGGCGCTGGACGTGCTGCTCGTGTTCGCCGCCGGCTTCGGCGTCGCGCTCTCGCTGGTGCTCTCCTTCCTCCTGCAGTTCGTGGCGCGGCGCAGCGCCGAGCTCGACTGGCTCGGGGGCTTCGGGCAGACGCTCGCCGACCTTCTGCTGGCGCTCGGCCCGCTCATCCCGGCGGCGCTCGCGCTCGTCGTGTTCTGGGGGCTCTACGTGGTGGTGCCGACCACGCGCGTGCGGGTGCGCGACGTCTGGCCGGGCGCCGTGTTCGCCGCCCTCGGCTACGAGCTGACGAAGTGGGCCTTCGCCCTCTACCTAGAGGACTTCGGCAACTACAGCGCCGTCTACGGCTCGCTCGGCGGCGTGATGGCGTTCCTGGCCTTCGTGCTGATCTCGGCGAGCGTCTTCCTGCTCGGCGCCCAGATAGCGGCGCGCTGGCCGTCGGTGCGCGACGCCACCGACGAGGACCTGCTGGCGCCCGGCGCGCCCTTCGGTCAGCAGGTCAAGGGGTTGGTCATCGGGCTCTTCCGGCGCCGCGAGTGACGGGCGCCCGGCGCTAGCAGGCGCCGGGGTT
>JANJUA010000113.1 GCA_024710825.1 Solirubrobacteraceae bacterium | reverse complement strand
CTGCGGGCGGCCCTCCCGGGCGCGCGGCCGGCGCGCGCGGCCTGAGCAGGTGGGCCGCCCGCGAACGCTCACGGACGACCCACTAGCCGATCCGCACCTCGAGCACGTCGGGGTCGAAGCAGACGAGCCCGGCGACGGCGGCCACGCTCGGGTCGGGTGCCTCGTAGCACCAGGCGGCGCCGTCGAGCACGCGGTCGCCGACCTTCAGCGACAGGATCTTCGCCTCGCCCTTGTACGGGCAGACCGTGCGCCGCCCGGTCGCGGCCAGCTCGAGGCCGTCCCGAGGGACGTAGGGGCGCGGCGGCAGGCCGGTCTCGAAGACGATCACGGAACGCTCGCTGCGCACGACCGGCTCGCCGTCGAGGAGGACCGCGACCGGGCGGCTCGAGCGGCGCGCGTCGGCGCGATGGTACGGGTCGCGCAGGTGGCCGCGGACCTCCTCGTCCTCTTCGAGCCAGCGGTCCATCTTGGAGAAGTACAGGGCGGCGTGACCGCGCAGCCACTGCGCGCCGGCGAGCGGCTCCTCGTAGGCCCACAGCGCGATGGAGGCGGAGCCGACGTCCCAGTAGGAGGCGTCGCCCTTGTACGGGCAGTGGGTGGTGCGGTCGGTGCGGCGCAGCAGCGCCGCGTCGTAGTCGTCGAGCGGGGCGTAGAGCGCCGGCAGGTGGCCGGTCTCGTGCAGCAGGTGGCCGCGGACCGTGTCGAGCACGGTTCGTCCGTCGAGCTCGGCGCGAATCCGCCGCGGGTGCGCTTCGAAGTGGATGCGTTGGGCGGGGCCGTCGAGGCGGAAGTTCGCCGCCGCCGGGTCGCGGGCCAGCGGCCCTCTGCCGAGGGTGAGCGTCATGGCAGCCAGTTTGCCCTACCGGTCGACCTGGGAGACTGGGGTCATGCGACGCATCCTGCTCATCGTGGGGCTGGCTCTGCTTCTGCTGGCGCCGGCGGGCGCGCGGGCGCAGACCGCCACCGAGGTCGAGCAGGCGGTGACCGCGCTGCGCGCGGACCCCGTCTACGACGGCGCCGAGCGCTTCGGCCCCGCCGAGGTGCGGGCCATCGAGGCGGCGATCCGCGAGGATTCCGGCGGCGCGACCTACGTCGCGACGTTCCCGGCCGACGCCGGCAGCGTCGACGAGATCGCTCGGGGCCTGGTCGAGGGCGTCGGGTCCGGCGTCTTCGCGATCGTCGTCGGCGACCAGTTCCGGGCCGGCGCCACCCAGGGGGCGGGCCTGGATCCGGGCGTGGCGGGCGAGCTGGCCACCGAGGCGCTGCAGGGAAGCGACGGCGACGCGGCGACGCTCGTCGACTGGGCGCGGCGCGTCGGCGAGGCCCGCGAGAACGGCGGCAGCCCGCCGAGCGGCGCCGGCGCGGCGATCCTCGTCGTCCTGGCGGCGCTTGCCGCCGCGGTCGGCCTCTTCGCCTTCCTGCGGGTGCGCCGCCGCCGCCGCGAGGACGCCGAGCACGCCGATGAGCTGCGGCGCGTCGCCGACGAGGACCTGGTCGCGCTCGGCGACGACCTGCGCGCCCTGGATCTCGACGTCGAGATGCCGGGCGTCGACGATCGCGCCAAGAGCCAGTACGCCCGCGGTCTGCAGGCGTTCGAGCAGGCGAGCGCGGCGCTGCGCCAGGCCCGCAGGCCGAGCGACTTCGGCCCGATCTCCCAGACGCTCGAGGAGGGCCGCTATGCGATGGAGGCCGCCCGGGCGCACCTCGAGGGCCGCGAGGCGCCCGAGCACCGGCCGCCGTGCTTCTTCGACCCCCGTCACGGGCCGTCGACCCGCGACGTCGAGTGGGCGCCGGATTTCGGCGAGCCCCGGTTCGTGCCCGCCTGCGAGGCCGACGCGGTCCGGGTCGAGTCCGGCGAGGAGCCGCATGCCCGCGAGCTCGAGATCGCCGGGCGGGGCCGCGTCCCGTACTGGCAGGCACCCGCCTACTACGGCCCGTACGCGGGCGGGTTCTTCGGCGGGTTCGGAGGGAGCGGGCTGCTGACGGGCTTCCTGGCCGGCTCGCTGCTCTCGTCGGCGTGGATGGCGCCGATGGCCGGCGCCGACGCCGGCTGGGGCGGCGACTTCGGCGGCGACGGGGGCGACTGGGGCGGCTTCGGCGGGGGCTTCGGGGACCTCGGCGGCGGCGGTGACTTCTGAGGCGGCCGAAAAGCCGATCGTTTGCAGGGCATATCCCGAGGCCCCATCCCGCTAGAATGTAGGTCTCATGTCGACGCGTACCGGGGAAGAGCTCAACGAGCTCGATGCAAGACAAGAGCCCCGGCTCGTAAAGGCGCTGGAGATGGTGGCTCCGGGCACCGCGCTGCGCGAGGGGATCGACAACATCCTCCATGCCCGCACCGGCGGCCTGATCGTCATCGGCGAGCCCGACGACCTCAGCTTCCTCTTCTCCGGCGGGATCAAGCTCGAGATCGACTACACCCCGGCGCTGCTCTACCAGGTGGCGAAGATGGACGGCGGCATCGTCTGCAACGGCAACGCGACGAAGATCGCGATGGCGAACGTCCAGCTCATCCCGGACCCGACGATCCTGTCGCTCGAGACCGGGACGCGGCACCGCACCGCCGAGCGCGTCTCCAAGCAGACGGACGCGCTCGTCATCGCGATCTCCGAGCGCCGCGAGGTCGTCTCGCTCTACGTCGACGGCGCGAAGTACATCCTCGAGGACATCCCCGTCGTGCTCGCCAAGGCCAACCAGGCGCTGGCGACGCTCGACAAGTACCGCACGCGCCTCGACCAGGTCTCCACCCGCCTCACCGCGCTCGAGTTCGAGGGTGGCGCGACGCTCCACGACGTGCTCACCGTGCTGCAGCGCTCCGAGCTCGTGACCCGGATGGCGGTCGAGATCGAGCGCTACATCGTCGAGCTCGGCACCGAGGGCCGCCTCATCGAGATGCAGCTCGAGGAGACGATGGTCGGGACCGCGTCCGACAAGGCCGCGCTCATCCGCGACTACCTGGCGGATCCCGGCGACGAGGCGTTCGCCAGCGCGCTGGACCAGATCGGTCGCCTGCCCCACCAGGACCTGCTCGACTTCGGCCGCCTCGCCGAGGTGCTCGGGTACGACCGCAAGCTCAACACGCTCGACTATCCGGTCTCGCCGCGCGGCTACCGCATCCTCGGGCGCATACCCCGCCTACCGAAGATCGTCGTCTCGCAGATCGTTCGTGATTTCGGCGGGCTCGACGAGATGCTCGCCGCCACCGACGCGGAGCTGGAGGCCGTGGAGGGCGTCGGCGAGATCCGCGCGAAGGACATCCGCGAGGGCCTTCGCCGGCTGCAGGAGATCAACCTGGTCGATCGCTACCTGCAGACCTGATCTTGCCTGACCATTGACCAGGATCCAGAGGAGGACACCATCACCGACGTCACCGAAGAGCAGCTGCTGGAAGACCTCGAGGTCGAGCGCGAGGTCGAGTGCATCGACTTCGAGATCGGCGACTCCGTCGTCTACCCCCATCACGGGGCCGGTCGAGTGCTCAAGAAGGAGAACAAGAAGATCTTCGGCGAGGAGCGCCAGTACCTCACCATCAAGATCCTGCACAACGACATGACCGTCATGGTCCCGTGTGAGAACGCGGCCATCGCCGGGCTTCGTCGAGTCATCGACGAGGAGACCGTCAAGAAGGTCCTGGCGGTCCTCGAGGACTCCGAGTCCGAGATGCCGAAGAACTGGAACCGCCGGTTCAAGCACAACCGGGACAAGATCAAGACGGGCGACATCTACGAGCTCGCCGAGGTCGTGCGCAACCTCGCGCTGCGAGAGTTCGAGAAGGGCCTGTCCACGGGTGAGAAGCAGATGTTCACCCGCGCGAAGAAGATCCTGGCATCGGAGCTGATGTACGCGCTCGACAAGGACGAGGACGCCGCCGAGGAGTACCTCGACGACCTGCTGGCCCGGTCCGCGGAGGAGAAGGGGATCCTCCCCGCCGCGAAGTAGGGCGATCCGTTGGCCGTCGCGTTGCTCGTGGCGGCAGGACGTGGCGAACGCCTCTGCGCCTCCGGGCCCAAGGCGTTCGTCACGGTGGCCGGCCGCCCTCTCTACGCATGGAGCCTGGACGCCCTGCGCGCGGCGCCCTCGGTGTCGGAAGTCGTCGTCGCGGTCCCCGAGGGCGTGGAGGCGCCGGGCGGGGTGGCCGGGGGCGCCTCGCGGTCGGAGTCGGTGCGCAACGCGCTGGCCGCCGCGCCGGCCGCGGAGGACGTCGTGCTGGTGCACGACGCCGCCCGCCCGCTCGTCACGGTCGAGCTGATCGAGGCGTGCGTCGCCGGCCTGGAGGGCTTTGACGCGGTCGTGGCCGCCACGCCGGTGACCGACACGGTCAAGGAGGCGGTCGACGGGATCGTCTCGCGCACGCTCGACCGCCGCGCGCTGTGGTCGGTGCAGACGCCTCAGGTCTTCCGGCGCCCGATGCTCGAGCGCGTGCTCTCCCAGCCCGCGGAGGTGCTCGCCGCGGCGACCGACGACGCCGGTCTCGTGGAGGCCTTCGGCGGCCGCGTGGGCATCGTCCCGGCGCCGCCGGAGAACCTGAAGGTCACGACCCCGGTCGACCTGCGCCTGGCGGAGCTGCTCCTGCGCCGACGAGATGCGAATCATGTCGGAGGGGTCGACGGAACTCACATCTCGTGAGAGCGGCGCGGGGCGGCGGTACCGTCTGACGGCGCATGCTGACCGACTACCACGTCCACCTGCGCCCCGACGACCTGGGCACCCCCGCCGACCGCTGGTTCACCTCCGACAACGCCGAGCGCTACCGCGCCGCCGCCAGCGAGCGCGGGATCGCCGAGCTCGGCGTCTCCGAGCACGTCTACCGCTTCGCCCAGGCGCTCGACGTCTGGGACCACGAGCTCTGGCGCGCGAGCGCGACCGACGACCTCGACGCCTACTGCGCCTTCGTCCGCGAGCAGACCGACCTACGGCTCGGCATCGAAGCCGACTTCGTCCCCGGCCGCGAGGACCGCATGGCCGAGCTGCTCGCGGCCCGCGAATGGGACTACGTCGTCGGCTCGGTGCACTTCCTAGGCGACGAGGCGCTCGACCACCCCGACTACGACATCTGGGAGCGCAACGCCTCGCGTCCCGAGCGGGTGTGGACGACCTACTTCGAGTGGCTCGGCGAGGCGGCCCGCACCGGCATGTTCGACATCCTCGCCCACCCGGACCTCGTGAAGATGTGGGGCGGCCGCCGCCCCGCGCCCGAGGGCGACCTGCGCCGCTTCTACGAGCGGGCGATGGACGGGATCGTCGAGTCGGGCGTCGCGGTGGAGCTGTCGACGGCGGGCCTGCGCAAGCCCGCCGGCGAGCTGTACCCGGCCGTCGGGTTCCTCGAGATGCTCGTCGATGCCGGCTGCCCGATAGCGCTGTCCAGCGACGCGCACGTCCCCGAGGACGTCGGCGCGGGCTACGACGAGGCGCTGGCGACGCTCGAGCGCGTCGGCGTCACCGAGCTGTGCGTGTTCGAGCGGCGCGAGCGGCGCCTGGAGCCGGTCGGGGCGACGGCGTGATCGGCCAGGGCTACGACTCGCACCGTCTGGTGGCCGGCCGGCCGCTCGTCCTCGGCGGCATCGAGATCCCGCACGACCGCGGGCTCGACGGCCACAGCGACGCCGACGTGCTCACCCATGCGGTCATGGACGCGGTGCTCGGCGCGGCCGGCCTCGGAGACATCGGCCTGCACTTCCCCGACACCGACGAGCGCTGGCGCGGCGCCGACTCGATCGCGCTGCTCGAGGAGGTCGTCGTGCTCGTGGCCCGCGAGGGGCTCGCGCCCGTCAACGTCGACGCGACGGTCATCGCCGAGCAGCCGAGGCTCGGTCCGCACCGCGGGGCGATGCGCGCGCGGCTCGCGGTGGCGCTGGGCCTCGAACCGGCGCGTGTGAACGTGAAGGCCACGACGAACGAGCGGATGGGCTTCGTCGGCCGCGGAGAGGGCATGGCGGCGCTGGCCGTGGCCCTGCTGGGCCCTTCGCGCCCCTAGGCGCGTCGCGGCGGACGCTCGACCAGCCGCCGCAGCTCCTTCAGGCGCAGCGGCTTGAGCAGCATCCCGTCCATCCCGGCCTCGTCGCAGGCGCGTCGGTCTCCGTCGGCCTCGCTGGCGGTGACCGCCACGATCGGCATCCGGGCCCCGCCGGCGCGGATCAGGCGGGTCGCCTCCAGGCCGTCCATGTGCGGCATCCGCAGGTCCATCAGCACGAGGTCGTAGGGCTCGTCCTCCG
>JANJUA010000112.1 GCA_024710825.1 Solirubrobacteraceae bacterium | reverse complement strand
GCGGGGCTGCGCTGGCTGGGCGAGGCCGGCGGGGCGCCGTGGCTGATCGATCCGGCGGCGCACGGCGGCCATCGCGAGGTCGACCTGGCGATGCTGCGCCTGTTCGGCGGCCCGTCGGAGCGGGCGTTCGCCGCCTACGAGGAGGTGGCGCCGCTGGCCGACGGCGCGCCGGACCGCGTCGCGCTGTGGCAGATCGCGCCGCTGCTGGTCCACGCGGTGCTGTTCGGCGGCGGCTACGGCGCGGCTGCCGAGCGGGCCGCGCGGCGCTACGGTTGAGCGGTCATGGATCTCGGCCTCCGCGACCGCGCGTGCGTCGTCACCGGCGCCACCCAGGGGATCGGCCTCGCGATCGCCCGCGGTCTGGTCGCCGAGGGCGCGCGGGCGCTGCTCGTCGCGCGCGGGGAGCACGAGCTGCGGGCGCGCGCCGGCGAGCTGGGCGCCGAGTGGCTGGCGCTCGACGTGACCGCGCCGGACGCCGGCGACCGAGTGGCGGCCGCGTGCCAGGAGCGCTTCGGGCGCATCGACGTGCTCGTCAACAACGCGGGCTTCGCCGAGATCAAGGATCTCGACGCGCTGACCGACGCGGAGTGGCAGCGGGACTGGGAGCTGCACGTGATGGCCGCGATGCGGCTCATGCGCGCCGCCTGCCCGCGGATGGCGCAGGCGGGCTGGGGCCGCGTGCTCAACGTCGCGTCGTCGTCGGGGAAGCGGCCGTCGAGCACGCTGGCGATGTCGTACTCGGTGACGAAGGCGGCGCAGCTCGCGCTGTCGCGGGCGTTCGCGGATCGCTTCGCGGCGCGCGGCGTGCGCGTCAACGCGATCGCGCCGGGGATGGCGCTGAGCGAGGGCTGGACGGCGGAGGGCGGGCTCGGCGACCAGGTCGCCGCCGCCCGCGGCGTCTCGCGCGAGGAGGCGCTGGAGGCGCAGGGCTCCCGCCTCCCGATCGGGCGCCCGCTGGAGGTCGAGGAGATCGCGCGGATCGCGGTCGTGCTGTGCTCGGAGGCGGCGAGCGGCGTGGCCGGCGCCGCCTGGTCGGTCGACGGCGGCGCCTGGGCGTCGATCCTGTAGGGGTGCCGAAGGCGGCCTCGCGCCGCCGGCGGACCCCGACCCCGACGTCGCGCCGGCGCGAGGCGCCGCATAGAGTCCCGCGCCATGGCCAGCACCACCCACCAGGTCGGCAAGCGCTACCCGCCGACGGTCTACGCCGTCGGCCGCGAGAAGATCCGCGAGTTCGCCGAGGCCACCGGCGAGACCGCGCCCGTCTGCCTCGATCTCGACGCCGCCCGCGCCGCCGGGCACGCCGACCTCGTCGCGCCGCCGATGTTCGCCGTCGTCTACCAGAAGCAGGCGGTCTGGCAGGCGCTGTTCGACCCCGAGCTCGGCATCGACTTCGCGATGCTCGTCCACGGCGGCCAGGACTTCCGCTGGGACGACCTCGTGATCGCCGGCGACGAGATCACGACGCACGCGAGCGTCGCCGACATCTCCGAGCGCGCGGGCAACAGCTTCTACGTCTTCGAGACCGAGAGCGTCAACCAGCGCGGCGAGCCGGTCTGCAGGGGCACCTGGAGCAACGTCGTGCGAGGAGCGTGAGATGGACGTCCCGGAGCTGAAGGTCACGCCGGACCGGTACGTGACGTACCGCTACGCGGGCGCGTCGGGGGACTTCAACCCGATCCACCTCGACGACGAGTTCGCCCGCGGCGTCGGCCTCCCCGGCCGGATCCTGCACGGGCTCTACACCATGGCGCAGGTGGCACGGGCGCAGACCGAGGCCGGCGGGGGGCCCGAGTCGCTGCGGCGTCTGCGGGTCCAGTTCCGCGGGATGGGCGTGCCCGAGGCCGAGCTGACGGTGCGCAGCACGGTGACCGGGGTGCGCGAGGGGGTCGCCCACGTGGATTGCGTCGTCGAGCAGAACGGCCGCGCGATCGTCCGCAACGCCGAGGCGGAGATCGCGATCGGTGAGCCGTCGACCGGCGCCCCGGCGTAGGATCGCCGGCATGGCCGACGAGCGCACGAAGTACCTCCTCACGGAAGATCGGATCCCGACCCACTGGGTCAACATCGCCCCGGACCTGCCCGGCGATCCGCTGCCGCCGCTGAACCCGCGCACGGGAGAGCCGGCCGGCCCCGAGGACCTGACGGCGATCTTCCCGATGGCGCTCATCGGCCAGGAGGTCAGCCGCGAGCCGGAGGTCGAGATCCCCGACGAGGTGCGCGAGGCCTACAGGCTCTGGCGCCCGACGCCGCTGTACCGCGCCCGCTCGTTGGAGAAGGCGATCGGCACGACCGCCCACATCTACTACAAGTACGAGGGCGTCTCGCCGGCCGGCTCGCACAAGCCGAACTCGGCCATCCCGCAGGCCTACGAGAACGCCCAGGCCGGCGTCCGCAAGCTCGTCACCGAGACCGGCGCGGGCCAGTGGGGCTCGTCGCTGGCCTTCGCCTGCGCGCGCTTCGGCCTCGAGTGCGAGGTCTACATGGTCGGCTCGTCCTATGACCAGAAGCCGTACCGGCGCTCGATGATGCAGACGTGGGGCGCGACGGTGCACCGCTCGCCGTCGAACCGCACCGAGTCCGGGCGCGCCAACGCCGAGCACCCGACCGGCTCGCTGGGGATCGCGATCTCCGAGGCGGTCGAGGTCGCCGCGCAGGACCCGGAGACCAACTACTCGCTGGGCTCCGTGCTCTCGCACGTCTGCCTGCACCAGACGGTGATCGGCCAGGAGTCGATCGCGCAGATGGAGATGGCGGGCGAGGAGCCCGACGTGGTGATCGGCTGCGTGGGCGGAGGATCGAACTTCGCGGGCATGGCCTTCCCGTGGCTGCGGCGCAACCTGCGCGACGGGGCCACGACCCGGCTCGTCGGCGCCGAGCCGACCGCCTGCCCGACCCTGACCGAGGGCGTCTACGGCTACGACTTCGGCGACACGTCCGGGCTCACGCCGCTGCTGCCCATGTACACGCTCGGCCACGACTTCGTGCCGCCGCCCGTGCACGCCGGCGGGCTGCGCTACCACGGCGACGCGCCGGTGCTGTGCGCGGCCGTGCGCGCCGGGCTGATCGAGGCGCGCGCCGTGCGCCAGAACCCGTCGTTCGAGGCGGCGGTGCTGTTCGCGCGGACCGAGGGCATCATCCCGGCGCCCGAGGCGTCGCACGCGATCCGCGTGGCGATCGACGAGGCCAACGAGGCCCGGGAGGCCGGTGAGGAGCGCGTGATCCTGTTCAACCTCTCCGGCCACGGCCACTTCGACCTGTCCGCCTACGACGCCTACCTCGCCGGCGACCTCGAGGATCCCGAGTTCGATCGCTCGGGGGTCGAGGCCGCTCTGGCGAAGCTGCCGCAGAACGTGCCGGCGCTCGACTAGGCCGCCGCGGCGGCGACCGCCCGCACCTTGCGGACGAAGCCGTCGAGGCTGTCGAGCGGGATCGCCTGAGGCCCGTCGCAGCGCGCCTGCGAGGGGTTCGGATGGCACTCCACGATGAGGCCGTCGGCGCCGCAGGCGGCGGCCGCGAGCGCCAGCGGCTCGA
>JANJUA010000105.1 GCA_024710825.1 Solirubrobacteraceae bacterium | reverse complement strand
CGCCTCCCCGCGCGTCGTGAAGTACGAGCGGGCGGGGCCGACGTAGAGCGCGACGATGCCGAGCAGGACGCAGAGGAGCGCCACCCGGCCCACTCGGTCCCAGCGACTGCGATGCACCCCTGGGCGTTCGCGGGCCGGAGGCGAACTCCTCCTCGCGCCGATCCGCCGTTACGAGCGGAACACCGAGCGCCCGGGGAACGTGGCGTCGGCGCCGAGCTGCTCCTCGATCCGCAGGAGCTGGTTGTACTTCGCGACGCGGTCGCTGCGCGACGGCGCGCCCGTCTTGATCTGGCCGCAGCCGGTGGCGACGGCGAGGTCGGCGATCGTGACGTCCTCCGTCTCGCCGGAGCGGTGCGACATGACCGCCGTGTAGCCGGCCTCGCGGGCCGTGCGGATCGCGTCGAGCGTCTCGGTGAGGGTCCCGATCTGGTTGACCTTGACGAGGATCGAGTTGCCGACCCCGAGCTCGATGCCGCGCGACAGACGGGCGCTGTTGGTGACGAACAGGTCGTCGCCGACGAGCTGCACCCTGTCGCCGATGCGCTCCGTCAGCGTCTTCCAGCCATCCCAGTCCTCCTCGTCCATGCCGTCCTCGATCGAGAGGATCGGGTAGCGGTCGCAGAGGTCCGCCCAGTAGGCGGCGAGCTCGTCGCTGGAGAGCTTGCGGCCCTCGTGCTCGAGGTCGTAGACGCCGTCGCCGAACAGCTCGCTGGTCGCCGGGTCCATCGCGATGGCCACGTCGTCGCCCGGCGCGAAGCCGGCGGCCTCGATGCCCTCGACGAGCGCCTGCAGCGCCGCCTCGTTGGACGCCAGGTTCGGGGCGAAGCCGCCCTCGTCGCCGACCGCCGTCGACTGGCCGCGGGCGTGCAGCGTCTTCTTCAGCGCGTGGAATACCTCCGTGCCCATGCGCAGGCACTCCGCGAAGCTCGGCGCGCCGACCGGCACGACCATGAACTCCTGGAAGTCGACCGAGTTGTCGGCGTGCGCGCCCCCGTTGAGCACGTTCATCATCGGCACGGGCAGCACGTGGGCGGCCTCGCCGCCCAGGTAGCGCCAGAGCGCCAGCCCCTCCTCGGCGCCGGCCGCGGGGGCGGCCGCCAGCGACACGCCGAGCACCGCGTTGGCGCCCAGGCGCGACTTGTTCGGGGTGCCGTCGAGCTCGATCATGGCCCGATCGAGCCCGGCCTGGTCGACCGCGTCGCGGCCGCACACGGCCTCGGCCAGCTCACCGTTGACGTTGGCCACCGCGCGCGTGACGCCCTTGCCGAGCCAGCGGTCGCCGCCGTCGCGCAGCTCGGTGGCCTCGAACTCGCCGGTCGACGCGCCGGACGGCACGGCAGCGCGCCCGTTGGCGCCCGAGCGCAGGGCCACCTCCACCTCGACGGTGGGGTTCCCGCGGGAGTCGAGGATCTGGCGGGCGTGGACCTTCTCGATCTGGCTCATGGGCTCTCAGGGCTCTCCTGGGTCTCGTTCAGCCGGGCCTGGGCGTACAGGCTCAGGCGCCGGTCATCGGTGATCTCGTTCCAGCTCTCCCCCGCCCGCTCGGCTAACGTCACGGCGGCCTCGACGCGGCTGCGGAAGCGGCCGGCGGACGCTCGCAGCGCCAGCTCCGGATCCACCTTGGCCTTGCGGGCCACGTTGACCAGGGCGAAGAGAGCGTCGCCGATCGTCGCCGCGTCCGCGCCGTCCGCGGCGATCTGCTCGAGCGCCAGGCGGGCCGCGTCGACGGTCTCCGGCGCGGTCAGCGGGTCGAAGCCCGACGAGGCGGCGCGGCGCTGCACCTTGCGCGCCAGCAGCGGCCCCGGCAGGTTTTCGGGCACCTCGGCGAAGACGCCGCGCTCGCGGCCCTCCTCGCCCTCCTTGACGGCGTCCCAGTTGCGCAGCACCTGACCCGCGGTCTCGGCCTCCGCGTCGCCGAAGACGTGCGGGTGGCGGCGGACGAGCTTCCGTCGGCAGTGCTCGGCGACCTGCGCGAGGTCGCCGGCCCCGCGCTCCTCGAGCAGCAGCGAGAGGAAGTGGACCTGGAAGAGCACGTCGCCGAGCTCGTCGAGGAGCTTGGCGTCGTCGCCGCGGGCGGCGGCGTCGGCCAGCTCGTAGGCCTCCTCGACGGTGTGCGGGACGATCGAGCGCTCGTCCTGCTCGCGGTCCCAGGGGCACTCGCGGCGCAGGCGGCGGGTCAGGTCGTCCAGTCGGCCGAGGGCCTCGGTGATGTCCTCGCGTGACACGGCCCCGGAGGATATGGGGGGCGACGCGGCACGTCGCCCCCCAGCCCCGGCTACGGCTGGGTGGTCGGCGCCGGGGCGGGCGGCGCGGTCGCGGTCGTCTCGGGCTCCGGCGCGTTGCCGCAATCCTGCGTGATGAAGCCGTCACGGCACTGCGTCGCGTCCTTCCACTGCGCCTGGAACTCCTTGACGAAGGAGTCGAGCGCCTTCTGCTGGCCCTCGGAGGCGAGGATCTGCTTGATGGTGGCCTCCGCCTCCTTCTCGGTCTGCTGGTCGGCCGGCGTGACCTTGTCGACCTCGAAGACGTACCAGCCGAACTGGGTCTTCACCGGGCCGGA
>JANJUA010000032.1 GCA_024710825.1 Solirubrobacteraceae bacterium | reverse complement strand
CGACGCCCGCGAGCACCGCGCCCGCGGCGATCCGCCGGCGGCGGTAGACGGCGTCCATGGCGCGGAAATGTAGCCTGGCGAGTCCTTCCGCGCCGCTACGACCCCGCGGTCACCGGCCGCGCCAGCGCCTTGACGAAGTCCTCGAGCTGCTGCGTCGTCCAGCACTCGAACGCCTCGCAGTGCTCCGCATAGGCGGCGATCACGGAGTCGCCGTAGTTCCAGTACAGCCGCGGCTCGGGGTTCAGCCAGAACGTCCGGCCGGCCATCGCGGCGACCGAGGCGAACACGTCCGCGCGGGGATCGCGCCCGTTCGTGCGGGCGTCGCCGAGCACGATCACCGTCGCGCGCGGGTGCAGCTCGTCCTCGACGAGCTGGCGGAACTCGGTCCACACGCGCCCGTAGTCGGTGTAGCCGGAGACGTCGGCGACGCCGGCGTCGCGCCCGATCGCGTCGCTGATCGCCCGGAAGTCCCGCTCGCGGGAGAAGACGTCGGTGACCTCGCTTATGCGCTCGATGAAGACGAACGACCGCATCTTGCGGAACGTGTCGTGCAGCGCGTGCAGCACGCTGAGGAAGAAGACCGAGGCGCTCGTCACGCTCGTCGACACGTCGCAGAGCACGAAGATCTCCGGCCTGCGCGGGCGTCGGGGGCGGTACTTCAGCTCCACCGGCACGCCTCCGGTCTGCAGCGAGGCGCGCATCGTCCGCCGCACGTCCACCACCGCGTGGCGCTTGCTGCCGCGCGCCTCCATGCCCTGCGTGGCGAGCCGGCGGCGAAGCTGGGCGACGACCCGGTGCACGGCGGCCAGGTCCTGGAGCGGCCCGGACGGCAGCGCGCGGTCCAGCTCGTTGAGCGGCCGCGCGGTCGGGAGCTTCTCGGTGCGCTCGATCTGCGCGCGCTCGAGCTCGCGGCGCAAGATCGCCTCGAAGCGGCGCAGGCTCTCGCGCGGCAGTCCCTCACGGCGCGGGTCGTCCTCCGGCAGGTCCGGCTGCGGCTCGGAGCGCAGGCCGAGCGAGCGGCGGATGCGCTGCACGTCGACGCCGATCACGCCGGAGCCGTCGCCCTGGCGCGAGAAGGCGGCGATCGCCAGGCGGGCGAGGTCGCGCATCGCGCCCTCGTCGCCCTCGCGTAGCGCCGCGGCGATCCGCTCGCGCAACGTGTCGAGGTCGATCTCCCGCGGGTCGCCCTCCCCGTCGGGCGGCGTCCCCGCGGCGCCCTCCTCCTTGACGCCGGCGCGGATCGCGGCGGCCTCGGTGGCGCGGAAGAAGAACCGGTCGAACACCAGCTCGAAGACCCGCCGGTCGTCGGGCGACTTCGCGACGGTGGCGGCCAGCGCCTCCCGGAAGTCGACCGGCTCCGTCCACGGCACCTCCTGCAACGCGGCGAACGCGTCGAGCAGCTCGGACGTGCCGATCTTCAGCCCCTCGCGGCGCAGCTCCTCCGCCAGCTCGAGCAGCCGGGCGGCGATGCCCGGAGGGCCGGGCGCCTCAGGCCGCCGGGGTCCCAACGCCGCCGCCCAGCTTGACCCCGACGCGCTCCGCGACGATGTCGAGGTCGGTGCGGTGCTTGACGATCACCGACAGCGTCTCGCGGAAGACGTCGGCGTCGATGTCGTCCGCGCCGAGAAGCAGCAGGGCGCGCGCCCAGTCGATCGACTCGGCGATCGACGGTGGCTTCTTGAGGTCCAGCTCGCGAACCATGCCGACCACCTCGACGAGCTTGCGGCCGATCGCCTCGGGCAGCTCGGGCGCGTGCAGGCGCACGATCCGCAGCTCGTGCTCGAGCGCCGGGTAGTCCAGCCACAGGTAGAGGCAGCGGCGCTTGAGCGCCTCGGTCAGCTCGCGGGTGTTGTTCGACGTGAGCAGCACGATCGGCATCGTGCGCGCCTCGACGCGGCCGAGCTCGGGGATCGTGATCTGGAAGTCCGAGAGGACCTCCAGCAGCAGCGCCTCGAACTCCTGGTCGGTCTTGTCGATCTCGTCGATGAGGAGCACGACCGGCTCCTCGGAGGCGATCGCGGTCATGAGCGGGCGCTCGAGCAGGAACTCCTCGCCGAAGATGTCGTCCTGGACCCGGCTCCAGCCGGTGTCGGACGCCTCGGCCTGGATGCGCAGCAGCTGCTTGCGGTAGTTCCACTCGTAGAGCGCCTTGGCCTCGTCGAGCCCCTCGTAGCACTGCAAGCGCACGAGGCGGCGGTCGAGGAAGCGCGCGAGCGCCTTGGCCAGCTCGGTCTTGCCGACGCCGGCCGGGCCCTCGACGAGCACCGGCTTGCCGAGGCGGGCGGCGAGGTAGGACACGAGCGCCGTCGACTCGCCGGGCAGGTAGCCCACCGAGCCGAGGCCTTCGCGGACCTCGTCGACGGAGTTGGGAAGCGACGCCATGAACCGTCGATGGTACGGCCTGTGCGATGCTCGGCCGCCGATCGTGCTCGCCGCCTCGACCATAGCCGCCGCGCCCGTTCTCGCCCTCATGGCGCTCGGGGTGGTGGTCGCGCTCGCCGGGCACGTCGTCAAGGTCCGCTTCGTGGTCGCGCTGGGCCTCGCGCTGCTGTTCCTGTCGACCGCCGCGATGCTCGTCGGCGGCTACGCCGCCTACCAGGACGACCCGAGCGACCCTAGGCGGCCGTCGGATCCGACTCAGCCGAAGTTCTGAGGAAGTCGAGCAGCAGGCGCCGCACCTCGGCGGGCGCGTCGGCGAACGGCCAGTGCCCGCTGTCGGCCAGCACGTGGATCTCGGCGGACGGGAACGCCGCGCGCTGGTGGCGGGCGTAGGCGGCGGGCAGGTAGGCGTCGTGCGCGCCCCAGACGACCAGCGCGGGCACGTCGCGCGGGGCGAGCAGGGCGGTCACCCGGGAGCTGAGCTCCGCTGGGTTCTCCGTCGCGCGGAACAGGCGGAGGATCGCGCGCTTGGTGCGCGCGTCGTAGTGGCGGGCCATCGCGTCGACGAAGGCGCCCGGCAGCGGCCGCGGCTCGGTGCGCCGCAGCGACAGCCGCATCCAGCGCTCGGACGCCGTCGCCTGGAACAGCTCGCCGAGGACCGGGGTGCGCCAGATGCGGGCGAGCCCGTGCCAGCGGTGGTAGCCGGGCAGCAGGCCGGTGTCGACGAGGACGATCGAGGCGAGCACGTCTGGGTCCGCCGCGACCCACAGCAGGCCGATCGGGCCGGCGAAGTCGTGCAGGACGAGATGGACGTCGTCGATGCCCAGCGCGGCGATCGCCGCCCCGAGCCACGTCGCGTACGTCTCGGGGGCGTGGTCGAAGCCCGCGGGAGCGAGGGTGTCGCCGAAGTCCGGGAGGTCCAGCGCGACCGCGCGCCGGCCCGTGGCGCCCACGGCCGCGACGAGGTCGACCCAGTCGTCGGCCGAGCCGGGGATGCCGTGGACGAAGACGACGGCCTGGCGGTCGTCGGCCGGACCCGCCTCGTGGACGCGGGTGGCGGCGCCGCCGGCGCTGACGCGCCTCACGCCCGCTGGATGTCGGTCCTGCCCCGGATCGCCCCGACGATACGCGATGGCCTCGGCGGGCCGGTGTCCGACCCGTGACGCATCGGCGACGCTCGCCGAGGCGACGGCGGCCTGGGCGGCGCGCCTATCGCTCGTGGGTCTCGGCCTCGTCGAAGGACATCTGGCCCGGCGCGGGCCGGTCGTCGTCGGCGGGTCGCGGGGCGGCGACCGGGCGT
>JANJUA010000027.1 GCA_024710825.1 Solirubrobacteraceae bacterium | reverse complement strand
GGTGGAGCCCGCCGCGCTGGCGCGGCTCGTCGGCCTCCTGTCGAGCAAGGCGATCACGGCCGCCGCCGCGCGCCAGGTGCTCGACCGGCTCGTGGCGGAGGGCGGCGATCCCGACGCCGTCGTCGAGGCCGAGGGGCTCGGAGCTATGGGCGGAGGCGACGAGCTGGAGGCGATCGTGGCCGAGGCGATCGCGGCCAACGAGGACGCCGCCGAGAAGATCCGGGGCGGCAACATGAAGGCGATCGGGCCGATCATCGGCCACGTGATGAAGGCGACCAAGGGGCGCGCCGACGGCGGCGACGTCACCCGTCTCGTCCGGCAGCAGCTCGGCCTGTAGGCGCGCGTGCTCGCCCGCCACCTGGGCTCAGTCAACTAGCATGAGCCGCATGGAAACGGAGAACACCTCGTCGCCCTTCCTGATGAAGGTCCTCGCGATCGTCGTGCTGGCGGTGGCCGCGTGGTTCCTGCTGAAGGTCGTCATCGGCATTGTGGCCGGGCTCGCGACCATCGTCGCCGTCGTGCTGGCGATCGTCGCGGTGGTCTGGGCCGTCCGAACGCTCTAGCGACCCATGGCCGGCGGCGCGCTCGTCGTGATGATGCTGTTCTGCGGGCTCGCGGGCGGCATCGTCGGGCGCCTGAAGGGCTCGTCGTTCCTCCTCTGGTTCGCGATCTGCTGCATCCCGCCGTTCGTCGGGCTGATCGCCGCCGTGCTGTACCGCTTCGAGAGCCAGGAGCCCGAGACGACGTGCCCGCGCTGCGGCAAGAAGGTCAAGCTCTACGAGGCGCTGTGCACCCGCTGCGGGCAGGAGCTCGACCCTGGATACACTGATCAGCCTCTGTCGGCGGCGCCATCGCAGCCGGCCTAGAGTCCGGTCCCAGAGTCGAGTCGCAGGAAGGAGGTCGCGCATGCGTGCGGTCGATGCCGTCATGGAGTGCTTGAAGGCGGAGGGCGTCGAGGTCGTATTCGGCTACCCGGGCGGCGCGAACCTGCCGACCTACGACGCGTTCGTCGACGCGGGCATCCGCCACGTCCTCGTCCGCCACGAGCAGGGCGGCGGCCACGCCGCCGAGGGCTACGCGCGGGCGACCGGCAAGGTCGGCGTCTGCCTCGCCACGAGCGGCCCGGGCGCCACGAACCTCGTCACGTCGATCACCAACGCGATGATGGACTCGACGCCCGTGGTCTACCTCACGGGACAGGTCCGCACCGAGCTGCTGGGCACGGACGGCTTCCAGGAGGCCGACATGCTCGGCATCACGATGCCGGTCGTCAAGCACTCGTTCCTCATCCAGCACCCGCTGGAGATCCCGCGGGCGATCCACGAGGCGTTCCACATCGCCCGCACCGGCCGACCCGGGCCCGTCGTGGTCGACATGCCGCAGGACCTGTCGCGCGCCGAGATCCCGTACGAGCCGGTGATGGACGTGCACCTCCCCGGCTACCAGCCCACCACCGAGGGCAACCAGAAGCAGATCCGCCAGGCGGCGAAGGCGCTCGCCAGCGCGCGCCGGCCCGTCGTCTACGCGGGCGGCGGCGTGGTCAACGCGAACGCCGCCGAGGAGCTCACCGCACTCGTCCGCGCCGACCGCTTCCCGGTCACCCTGACGCTCATGGGGCTCGGCGCCTACCCGGCGCCCGACCCGCAGTTCCTCGGGATGCTCGGCATGCACGGCACGCGCGCGGCGAACTACGCGATCGACGAGGCGGACCTGGTCTGCTGCGTCGGCGCCCGCTTCGACGACCGCGTCACCGGCAAGCTCGACGAGTTCGCGCCGCGTGCGAAGTTCATCCACATCGACGTCGACCCGGCGGAGATCTCCAAGAACGTCCCTGCGCACATCCCGATCGTCGGCGACGCCAAGCAGATACTCGCCAAGCTCGTCGCCGAGTACCGGGCGCTGAAGGCGGACTCGTCGCGGCTCGAGGAGTGGTGGCAGCGGATCGACCAGTGGCGCGAGCGCCACCCGCTCGCCTACGCCGACTCCTCGGACTCCGAGATCAAGCCGCAGTACATGATCGAGGCGCTGCACGAGGCGACCGGCGGCGACTGCGTCGTCACCTCCGACGTCGGCCAGCACCAGATGTGGGTCGCCCAGTACTTCCCGTTCACGAACCCGCGCGAGTGGGTCAACTCCGGCGGGCTCGGGACGATGGGCTTCGGGCTGCCGGCGGCGGTCGGCGCCGCGGTGGGCCGCCCCGACAAGACCGTCGTCTGCGTCACCGGCGACGGCAGCGTCCAGATGAACATCCAGGAGCTCGCCACCTGCGCGACCGACGGGATCCCCGTCAAGGTGCTCATCATGAACAACGGCTACCTCGGCATGGTCCGCCAGTGGCAGGAGCTGTTCTGGGACCGCCGCTACTCGCAGGTGGGCATGGGCACGTGGCCCGACTTCGCCAAGCTCGCCGAGGCCTACGGGTGCACCGGCATGCGCTGCGAGGACAAGACCACGCTCGTCGAGGACATCCGCCGGGCGCTCGAGACGCCCGGGCCGGTGGTGGTCGACGTCCGCGTCACGCAGGAGGAGAACGTGTATCCGATGATCGCGCCCGGGGCCCCCGCGCGCGACATGGTGGGGTGAGCGCCATGGGCGAGCCGGGAACCAAGGAGCTGCTGTCGCTCGAGGACCTCGAGGCGACCTCGCGCCACCGCACGGGCCGCAAGCACACGCTCTCGATCCTCGTAGAGAACAAGCCGGGCGTGCTCACGCGCATCGCCGGCCTGTTCGCGCGCCGCGGCTTCAACCTCGACACGCTCACCGTCGGCCCCACCGACGACGAGCGCATCTCGCGGATCACGCTGACGCTCGACGGGGCGCTGCACCCGATCGACCAGGTCACCAAGCAGCTGCACAAGCTCGTCAACGTGCTGAAGATCCGCGACCTCGAGCCGAGCGAGACCGTCGCGCGCGAGCTGGCGATGTTCAAGCTCGCCGCCGACGGCACGGCGCGCGCGGAGGTCATGCAGATCTGCGAGATCTTCCGCGGCAAGGTCGTCGACGTGACGAAGAAGTCGATCACCGTCGAGGTCACCGGGACGACCGACAAGATCGCCGCGTTCGAGCGGATGGTCCGGCCGTTCGGGCTGGTCGAGATGATGCGGACGGGCGAGATCGCCATCAGCCGCGGCCGCGGCGAGACCTGATCGGGCGAGCGCTCGGCGTGCCTGAGCGCCGCGCTGCCGCGCGGATCGCGGTGTCAGGCGCCGCGTATGCTGCGGGGCGTGTCCGTCTCGCTTCTTCCGGCTGACCGCTTCGCCCTGCGCCCCGCCGACCGAGCGCGGTTCGAGCGCCACGCCGAGCGCGCGGTCAAGCGGGCGCGGCAGCGGGGCGAGGCGCTCGCGTCCGTGACCGTGCGCGCCGGCGACGAGGTCGATCCGGCCGCGGTCGCCTTCGCCTCCCGGCGCGCCGGAGAGCCGTCGTTCGTCTTCGAGCAGCCGGACCGCGCCGGCTCCGCGCTGGCGGGGTTGGGCTGCGTGCGCGAGCTCGAAGGGCGGGGGCTCGGGCGCTTCGACGTCGTGGCGCGCGCCTGGCGTCAGCTGGTCGAGACGGCGGCGGCCGACCCGGTCGAGGGGCCGCCGGGCAGCGGCCTGGTGGCGGTCGGTGGCTTCGCCTTCTCGCCTCAGGGCGGCTCGACGCCGCACTGGGCGCCCTTCCCGTCGGCCTCGCTGCACGTTCCCGAGCTCGCGCTGCACCGCCGCGCGGCTGAGATCCGCCTCACCGTCACCGCGCTCGCGCGCCCGGACGACACGGCCGGCGACCTGCTCGCCCGCGTCGACCGCCGGCTCGCCGAGCTGCGCCAGGCGCCGCTGCCGCTGCTGGACCCCGAGCCGGTCGGCCGCGTCCGCGTCGCGAGCACGATGCCGCCCGAGCACTACGAGGCCGCCGTCGCGCGAGCCGTGGAGAGGATCCGCGCCGGCGCGCTCGAGAAGATCGTCCTCGCGCGGGAGGTCGCCGTCCACGCGCCCGCCGAGCACGACGTCCCCGCGATCCACGGCATCCTCCGCGAGGCGTTCCCGGGGTGCTTTCTGTTCGCGGTCGGCCGCGGCTCGGCGAGCTTCGTCGGCGCCAGCCCCGAGCTTCTGCTGCGCCGGGAGGGCCTGCGGGCCAGCACGGTCGCGCTCGCCGGCTCGGCGCGGCGCTCGGCCGACCCCGCGGTGGACGACCACCTCGGCGAGCAGCTCCTGGGCTCCGAGAAGAACCGGGCCGAGCAGGCGATCGTCACCCGGCGCATCGAGCGGGCGCTGCGCCCGCACAGCGTGTGGGTCACCGCGGCCTCCGAGCCCGTCGTGGCGAAGATGGCGAACATCCAGCACCTGGCGACGCCGATCCGCGCGCAGCTCGCCCAGCCCGTCGGCGCGGTCGAGCTCGCGGGCCTGCTGCACCCGACGCCGGCCGTCGGGGGGGAGCCCTTCACGACGGCTGCGCCTTTGATACCGGCGCTCGAGGGGCTCGACCGCGGCTGGTACGCGGGGCCGGTGGGGTGGACGGACGCGAGCGAGGACGGCGAGTGGTGCGTGGCGCTGCGCAGCGCGCTGCTGGACGGGCCGGTGGCGCGCTGCTACGCGGGCGTAGGGGTCGTGGCGGACTCCGACCCGGAGGCGGAGCTGGCGGAGACCGAGGTCAAGCTCCAGGCGCTGCTGCCGGTCCTCGCGGGCTGAGCGGGATACCGGCGGCGAGGACGGCTCGCGGCGTCAGAGCGCGCGCCGCACCGCGTCCCACACCCGGCGGTGAAGCGCGACGTTCTCCGCCCGGTCCGTCCGGGCGTGCAGCAGGCGGGCGCCCGGCCGGCCGAGCCGCGCGCGCAGCTCAGCGGCGGTCGCCACCGGAACGTGCTCGACGCCGTGGAGCGCCGCGACGCGCTCCGCGTCGAGCCCCGGAGGGGTGGCGACGTGCTCCTCGAACGCGTCCGCCTCGCCGCTGACGGCAAGGAACTCGAAGATCCCGCCGCCGCCGTTGTCGACGAGCACGATCGTGAGGTCGAGGCCCAGGCGGCTCATGGCCAGCAGCGCCGACGCGTCGTAGGCGAGCGCGACGTCGCCGATCAGCAGGGTCGTGGGCGCGCCGCTCGCGGCGGCGCCGAGGGCGGAGGCGATCGTGCCGTCGATCCCGTTCGCGCCACGGTTGCAGAGCACGCGCGGGCCGTCGTCGCGGGCGGCGGCGAAGGTCTCGAGATCCCGCACCGGCATCGAGGAGGCGACGAACAGGACGGCGTCGGCGCTCAGGGTGGCGGCGACGGTCCGGGCGACGAGCGGCTCGTTGAGCGCGCCGTCGCCCAGGACCGCGTCGATGGCGCGGGCCGCCGCGGCGTCCGCGGCGCGCCAGCGCTCCGGCCAGCTCGGGTCGACGGGGGGCCGCGCGCCCGCCGCGGCCGCGCGCAGCGAGGAGGCGGGGTCGCCGGCGAGCGCGACGGAGACCGCGCCCGCGGGATCGTGCCAGACGGCCTCGGCGTCGAAGGCGAGCTGCGGCACGCTCGTGTCGAGCCCGGCAAGCCAGGCGCGCAGGGGCTTGGAGGTGGGGAGGTCGCCGACGCGGATGACGAGGTCGGGCGCGAGCGCGTCGGCCCCGGGGGCGCGCAGCAGGGCGTCGTAGTGGGCGATCGCGGACGGGCCGCGGCGGGCGTTGGAGAGCGTGTCCGCCAGCAGCGGCGCGCCGATCGCGGCGGCGAAGGCGGCCACCGCGTCCGGCAGCTCCGGGTCGCGCTCCGACCGTCCCGCGACGACGAGCGGCCGGTCGGCGCC
>JANJUA010000404.1 GCA_024710825.1 Solirubrobacteraceae bacterium | reverse complement strand
GCGCCGTCGGCGCCGCCGACGAGCGCCTTGCCGTCGGGCGTGGCGACCGCGAAGCGCAGCGGCGAGTCGGCGAGCAGCGCGCCCTCCGGGATCTCCGACTCGGCGACGACGACCGCCAGCTCGCCGCGCAGCCCCTCGACGTCGGCCAGGGTGCCGGTGCGCACCTCGGCGCGCAGGAGCTTCTCGGCGGCGGGCGCGGGCGCCGCCGCGTCCGGGTCGCCGAGCGCCTCCTCCAGGCGCCGCAGCGGGTCGCGCAGCTCGAACTCCCGGAAGACCTCGCGCAGGCGCGAGCGGTCCGGCTGACGGGCGAGCGCGGCGGCCAGGTCGAAGTCGACCGGCACGTCGCGCTGCGCGGTGGCGAGCCGCTTGGAGATCCGCGCGACGTCGGCGTGGTCGCGCAGGTTCTGCTGGCGCTTGGCGCCGGAGACCTCGTCGACGTGCTCGAGCACGCCCTCGAGCGTCCCGTGGGCCTGCAGCAGCTGGGCCGCGGTCTTGTCGCCGATCCCGGGGACGCCCGGGATGCTGTCCGACGTGTCGCCCTTCAGCCCGTAGAAGTCCGGGATCAGCTCCGGGCCGATGCCGTAGCGGTCGAGCACGTCCTGCGGGCCGTACGTCTTGGTCTCGGTGATGCCGCGCGACGTCGCCATCACCCGCACGCGGTCGTCGACGAGCTGGAAGGCGTCGCGGTCGCCGGTCACGATCGTCACCTTCACGCCGTCCGCCTTCGCGTGCTCGGCGAGCGTCGCGATGACGTCGTCGGCCTCGTAGCCCTCCACCGCGTAGTTCGTGTAGCCGAACGCCTCGACGAGCGGCTCCATGTGCGGGTACTGCTGGCCGAGCAGGTCCGGCTTGGTGGGGCGGTCGCCCTTGTAGTCGGCGTAGATCTCCCGGCGCCCGCTCGAGCCCTTGTCCCAGACGACCACGGTGGGCTGGACGCCGTGCTCGGTGATGAGCTTGACGAGCATCGACGCGAACCCGAAGATCGCGTTCGTCGGGAAGCCGGTGGAGGTGGCGATCGACTCGGGAAGCGCGAAGAACGCGCGATAGACGAGCGAGTTGCCGTCGATCAGGAAGAGCTCGTCGGGTCGATCGCCGGCTGACACCGGGAGGAGACTATTGTCCAGGGGGATGTCGCACAGCTCGCCCTCTGCCCAGTACTCCATCACCATCCGGGTTCGGATCGACCACAAGCCCGGGATGCTGGGCGAGGTGGCCACCGCCATCGGCCACGCCGGCGGAACGATCGGGGCGGTCGACCTCGTCGAGGTCGACGACGACCACACCCTGCGCGACATCACCGTCGACGCCGCCGACCAGAGTCAGTGGAGCGCGATCCTCGAGGCGATCGAGGCGATCGAGAACGCGCACGTCGTCGACACCACCGACCGCACCTTCCTCATCCACATGGGCGGCAAGATCGACATGCGCAACCGGGTCCCCGTGGCCACGCGCGACGATCTCTCGATGGCCTACACGCCGGGCGTGGCGCGCGTCTGCACCGCGATCGCCGAGGACAAGGCGAAGGCGTTCCAGTACACGATCAAGCGCAACATGGTGGCCGTCGTCAGCGACGGCACCGCGGTGCTCGGGCTCGGCGACATCGGCCCCGAGGCGGCCCTGCCCGTCATGGAGGGCAAGGCGATGCTCTTCAAGGAGTTCGCCGGCGTCGACGCCTTCCCGATCTGCCTCGACACGAAGGACTCCGACGAGATCGTCGCCGCCGTGCGCGCGATCGCCCCCGGGTTCGGCGGCATCAACCTCGAGGACATCTCGGCGCCGCGCTGCTTCGAGATCGAGGAGCGCCTCAAGGCGGCGCTCGACATCCCCGTCTTCCACGACGACCAGCACGGGACCGCGGTCGTCACGCTCGCCGCGCTGCTCAACGCGACCAAGCTCGTCGGCAAGGAGCTGCGCGACCTGCGCGTCCTCGTGACCGGGCTCGGGGCGGCGGGCGTCGCCGTGACGAAGATCCTGCGCGAGGCCGGCGTCGCGCACGTCATCGGCTGCGACTCGCGGGGCGCGGTGCACACCGAGCGCGAGGACTACCTCGACGGGACGATGCCCGACATCAAGCGCTGGTACGCGGAGAACTCCAACCCCGAGCGCCTCAGCGGCCGTCCCGCCGACGTCATCGACGGCATGGACCTGTTCGTCGGGCTCTCGGGCGCGCGCGTGATGCCCGCCGAGGCGCTGGCCCGCATGAACCGCGACGCGATGGTCTTCGCGATGGCCAACCCGACGCCCGAGGTCTCGCCCGAGGAGGCGGCGCCGTACGCGCGGATCATCGCCACCGGCCGGTCGGACTACCCGAACCAGATCAACAACGTGCTCGCGTTCCCGGGGATCTTCCGCGGGGCGCTCGACGTCCGCGCGACCCGGATCACCGAGGAGATGAAGCTCGCGGCGGCGCACGCGATCGCCGACATCGTCAGCGAGGACGAGCTGCGCGAGGAGTACATCGTGCCGTCGGTGTTCAACCGCGACGTGGCGCCGGCCGTGGCGGCGGCGGTGGCCGCGGAGGCGCGGCGCGACGGAGTCGGCGAGGCGGGCGGCGACATCGGCTTCGCCGCGGCCGACACCGCGCGCATAGTCGGCGGCTGACCACCCCCCGCACCTGCGCCGCACCGCGCCGCCCTCGCACCGCGCGGGCCGGACCGCGGCCGGTCCCGTACCGTTCGCGGTCGACCGCAGGGCGAACGGAGGGCGGCACGCTATGAAGGTCACGCTGACGGGCGCGACGGGGCTGATCGGCACGCGGCTGGTCCGCGCCCTGGCGCGGCGCGGCGACGAGGTGACGGTGCTCTCGCGCGCCCCGGCGCGGGCCGGCGCCGCTCTCGGCGTCGCGGCGGTCG
>JANJUA010000394.1 GCA_024710825.1 Solirubrobacteraceae bacterium | reverse complement strand
CTCCCGGCTCGACGACGCGCTGACCCGGCACGCGCCCGCTCCGGCGCCGGACGAGCTGCCGGCGACCTCGTGGGGCACGCCGCGCGACCTGTCGACCTGGAGCGGCCCGCCGGTGGGGGACCTGGCCTTCGCGGCGCGCCGGGCCGAGCTCGACGTGCTCGCGCTCCGCGGCGCGGCCGGCGAGCGCGTGCTGCGCGAGCTGCTCGCCGTCCAGGCCAGCGACTGGGCGTTCCTCGCCGCCCGCGGCCAGGCCGGCCCCTACGCGTGCGAGCGCGCGGCCGGTCACCTCGCCGCGCTGCGCGACCCGACGTCCCCGCCGCCGCGCAACCTCGCCCGCCACGTGGTCGCCCGGAGCCTGCTCGCCCCCTGACGCCACGAGATGTGATCTACGTCGGAGGGGTCGGCAGAAATCACAGCTCGTCGTGGCCGCGCTGTGCGACCCGGTACCCTCCTCCGGGTCGTTTTCATAACCAGCCGAGTTCCGGGCCGTCACGACGGTCCGGAAGCGGGGGACCCAACGGGGCCGCGAGGGCGGTCCCATGGGGCGAATCGCCGCCTTGAGCGCGGCGTAGCGCAGGTCTTGTGCGCGAGCCCGACAGCTAACCCCGTAGGCGTCGAGACCCCAAGGAGTTCCCGACGTGCCCCAACGAGATCCCTGGCGCCAGTCGCTGCGCGCGTCACGCGAGCGCCGCGCCGCCGCGTTTCGTCGCCGCCGACGCCGGCTCCGCGGCCGGACCGGCGCCGCCGTCGCGTGCGCGACCCTGACCTTCCTGGCGGGCGGCGCCCTCGCCGCGCCCGCCGGTCAGATCGGCGGCGACGCCGTCGTGCGGGCCGGCGCGACCGGCTCGACGGTGGTCGCGCTCCAGAGCGCGCTCGGCATCCCCGCCGATGGCGTCTTCGGCCCCCAGACGCGTGCGGCCGTCAAGCGCTTCCAGCGCGCCAACGGCCTGGCGGTCGACGGCATCGCCGGCCCCGCGACCCTGGCCGCTCTGGGCGTGCGGGCGACCACCGCCGCGGTGAGGGTCACGAAGACGAGCAGCGCCCCGACCGCGCTGCTCGCGCGTATCGCCGAGTGCGAGTCCGACGGCGACCCGACCGCGGTGTCGGCCGGCGGCGCCTATCGCGGCAAGTACCAGTTCAGCCGCGCCACGTGGCGCGCGATGGGCGGCCGCGGCGACCCGGCCGCCGCGCCGGAGGCCGAACAGGACCGCCGCGCGCAGCTGCTGCTCCGGCGCCAGGGCCCCTCCGCCTGGCCCAACTGCGCCGGATAGCGGCCGACCGCCGCACCGCCGGGCTCTACGGGAGGCTGCGTCCCAGCCAGCCCTCGTAGAACCCGGTCAGGTCGGGCAGGTACTCGTGCAGGGCGGGGTAGCCCGGCGGCACCGCCTCGGTCTCCAGCAGCGTCCCGGAGACCGGGCAGTAGTACTCGCGTAGCTCCTGCCACGTCCCCTCCGGGTGGGCGAGCGGCGGGTAGATCTCCCGGTAGAGCTCGTCGGTGTCCCGGACGAACATCGGGACGTGCAGCTTGAAGTTCTCGTCCCATCGGCAGAGGTCGGCGCCCGCGTCGGTGCGGATCACCAGCTCGCCGTCGGAGAGCCGCCGCACCACGTTCATGCCCTCGCCGTACGGCAGCACGATCGGGTCGTCGTAGGGGACGCGCTCCTGGAGGATCGACACCCACAGGTCGAAGCGCCCGGGGTCCTTGATCGAGGACTGGATCTCCTTGACCGCGGCGCGCGAGAGCTTCTCGTCGAGCAGGTCGGCGAGCGTCTCGCGCGTCATCGCCCGCGCGACCGGCACGGCGACCTCGTCGGCGGGCCGGAACGCCTCGGTCGTGGTCAGGAACGCCGCCACCGACTCCTGCGGCGTCACCTTGCCCGGGGCCGCCCGCGCGACGGGCACCGTCGGCGTCGCGACGTCGAAGTCGAAGTCCTCGGGGAGGTCCCAGAAGCCGCGGTACTCCGCCGCCCAGGCCGGCTCGAGGCGCATCGACTCGGCGAGCATCACCTTCACGGTGTCGATCAGGTCCTGGGCCAGGATCCGCTCGCGCTGGCTCGCCCACCACTCCGACGCCGGGCGGGCGCGCTCCAGGCGCCGGCGCCGCACCGCGTCGCGGTCCCCGCGTCCGTAGGCGCGGTCGGCCCAGCGCGGCTGCACGTGGCCGCCGGCGATGTCGGCCTCCAGGCTCTCGTCGGACCGCAGCAGCGGATCGCCGAGCCCGCCGCCGCCCCGCCCCGACGACAGGTACAGGTCCCCGCTCTTGACCGCCACCATCATCGTGAACGGGTCCTGGACCAGAAGGTGCTCGCCCGCGAAGGCGAGCATCTGCGGGTCCTCGCCGCCGACGTCGGCGACCGGGTAGGCCGCGCCCGCGGCCGCCTGCTCGCGGATGTCGGAGCCGTAGACGTTGTGGACGTAGGCGCTCGGCGCCGGGTAGCCGCCGAACAGCCCGGGCGACGTGAGCACCCCGCCCGAGCCGATGCTCTCGACCTCGAAGTCCTCCGTGCCGTGCACCAGCAGCAGCGACTCGAACGAGGAGCCGCCGCGATGGCGGCCCCAGCCGCCCGTGTTCGGCTTGATCCTCCGGCCGACGTAGATCATCGGCATCACGAGCTCCCACATCTCGATGTCGCCCATGTCGCCCTCGGGGTTGAACACGGCGGCGCCGTAGTCGAGCCCGTCGAGCACGTACTTGGCCCCCTGGCCCTGGGCGCCGATCTCGAAGTTCATGAAGCCCGAGATCTGCCCGAACTGGTCCAGGCCGCCGCCCTGGGCGACGTTGCCGGGGACCGTGTAGGTGGCGACGACCTCCTCGATGTAGCCGCGCGACTGCAGCGCCCGCGAGATCGCCCGCAGGTACCCGACGAAGGTGGCGAACATCGGCGCCCACGGCGACGACGACGAGCATGCGGCGTCGCCGAGATCCGCCCAGCTTCCCGGCGTCAGCTTCAGCTCGGTGGCGTAGTAGGCGCCGTCGTTGATCTTGTCGTTGCAGATCAGCGTCTGGGTGAAGAGGATCCACTGCATCCCCTGCTGGGCCGACGGCGTCGCGTTGAACGAGTGCCAGCCCCACGCCGAGGAGCCGCGCAGGTCGGTCGTCCAGCGCCCGTCGCGGTCGACGACCGCCTCGTAGGCGCCGTGGATCAGCAGGTCGCGCCGGGCGCGCTTGGGGAGGTTCGCCTTGTCGGCGTAGCGGGCCTCGGTGAACCCGGAGGAGCGGTAGCGGCCGGGGACGAGCAGGCCCCGCACGCGGGCCTTGAAGTCGCGCCGGCCGTCTTCGATCGCCTCGCGCACGAACTGCTTGAAGACGTCCGCGCCCTCCTCGGCGACGAGCCGCTGCACCGCGTCGCGGATCATGTGGCAGCCCGCCAGGCGGGTGCGCTCGTCGAGGATGTAGAGCCCGGGCGCGCGGCTCTGCATCGAGACGCGCTTGAGGTGCCACTGCGCGATCGTGTCGCGCTCGCCGACCTTCATGCAGTGCAGGTCGATGCCGTCGTCGAAGCGCGTCGTCGGGGCGATGCAGACGCCGCCCGGCGAGGTCGCCCCGATGTCCATGACGTGGATGACGCCGCCCGCCCAGGCGATCAGCTCGTCGCCGTGGAAGATCGGCACGAACGTCTGCACGTCGGCGTTGTGGACGTCGCCGATCGTCGGCTGGTTGTTGGAGAAGATGTCGCCCGGCCGGATGCCGGGGTTGTCCTCCCAGCCGTGTCGGACCATGTACTTGATGGCCTCGCTCATCGTGTGGACGTGCACGATGATCCCCGTCGACAGCGCGACGTTGTCGCCCTCCGGCGTGTAGAGCGCGAACGAGATCTCCCCGAGCTCGCGCACGATCGGCGACGCCGAGATGTTCAGCGCCGTCTCGCGGGCGGTGACCATCCCGCCGCGCACCCGGGAGAAGAGCTTCTCGAAGTGCAGCGGGTCGGCGTCCTTGAGCGCCAGCCGCTCGAGGCCCTGGTAGTGGCCGGTCTCGGCGAACAGGCGCTCGGAGCGCTCGAGCATCTGGGCGAGGCTCTGTCCCTCCCAGCCGATCGGCGCCGACTCGCGGGCGGGGAACCGCTCGATGGTGGACACGTCAGCCCTCCTTGCTCTCGAGGTGGAAGATGCCGTGGCGGTCCAGCCAGGTCCGCCGGTCGGGCGGTACGGGGAAGGTCGTCGACTCGGCTTCGAGGATCGCCGGGCCCTCGATCGCGTGCCCGGCCCGGACCGACTCCATGTCGTAGACGTCGGTGGTGGCGGGGCCGCCGGCCCACCACACGGTCCGCGTCTCCCGGACCGGCGCGGAGCCCGTCTGGAGCTCGAGCTCCGGCAGCGTCGGCTTCTCCATGGGCACCGAGCCCTTCACGATCGCCTGGGCGATCAGGTAGCCGAGCTCGGGCGACGAGGCGGCGCGCGCGTACATGCGGGCGTTGGTCCGCTCGAAGGACTCGATCAGCGCGTCGACGTCCGCGGGCGTCTCGATCGCGCCGCGCGGCGCCTCGACCTCGATGTCGACGAGCTGGCCGTAGTACTGCATGCGGACGAGGTGGCTGAACGTGACGTCCTCGGCGGCGTAGCCGGACTTGGCCAGCTCGGCCGCCACCCGCTCCTCCAGGCCGCGCCAGGCCTGCGTGAGCATCGCTCCGACCCCGACCCGCACGTCGTCGGGGTAGCTCGGAAGCAGCGGCAGGTCGACCTGGCGGTCGAAGCGGTACTCGAAGTCGGCGCAGGAGCAGCCGAAGGCGGAGAATCCGGCGGCCCACTCGGGCACCAGCACCTGCTCGTAGGGGACGCCCTGCGTGCAGCCGGCGACGTGCAGCGGCCCCCCGCCGCCGTAGGAGAGCAGCGCGTAGTCGGCGGGCGCGTAGCCCTTGCCGAGGATGCGCCCGACCGCCTCGTTGCGCAGCGAAGCCTCGAAGAGGTCGACGATGCCCGCGGCGGCCTGCTCGACGCCGAGCCCGAGCGGCTCGGCGAGCTGGCGGCGCACCTCGTGGCGGGCGCGCTCGACGTCGAGCCGCACCTGCCCGCCGAGGAAGTTCTCGGGGTTCAGGCGGCCGAGGACCACGTCGAGGTCGGTGATCGACACCGTCTCGACGCCGCCCTCCGGCCAGGCGGTGCCGATCCGCGCGCCGGCCGAGTCCGGGCCGATCTCGGGTCGGCGCGAGCTCGGGTCGATGCGGACGTAGGAGCCGCAGCCCGAGCCGACGGAGTCGATCTGCACGAGCGGCATGTTCAGCAGGAACCGCGCGATGTCCGGGGTCGTCGTGACCTCGTAGCGGCGGCCGGTGAGCAGCGCCACGTCGAACGACGTGCCGCCGACGTCGGTGCACAGCACGTTCTCCAGGCCGATGCGCTCGGCGAGCCAGCGGGCGCCCACGACGCCGCCGATCGGCCCGGACACGAGCGTCGTCGCGAGCTGGTCGGCGTCGATCGAGATCGTCCCGCCGTGCGACGCCATGACGCGCAGCTCGAAGCCGGCGCCGGCTGCCTTGGTGCGCTCGCGCACGGCGCGCAGCGTGTCGCGCGACGGCTCCGCCGCGTACGCCTCGACGACCGTGGTGCTCAGGCGAGGGAAGTCGCGCCGCGACGGGTACAGCTCGCTGGAGACGAAGACCGGGACGTCGGTCCCGCGCCGCGCCTGCTCCTCGGCGACGATCTCCGCCACCCGCTGCTCGTGGGCGGGGTTGCGGTAGGAGAAGATCAGCGAGATCGCGATCCCGTCGACGCCCGCGTCGAGCAGCGCGTTGGCCGCGTCGCGCGCGTCCTGCTCGCGCAGGGGCAGGACCTCGGCGCCGAACAGGTCCAGGCGCCCGCGGACGCCGTGCACGCGCTCGCGTGGGACCAGTGGCTCGTTGTGGTGGTGGGTGGCGACGTGGAGGCGGTCGGCGTAGGACAGGCCGAGCCGGGTCTGGATGCCGCGCTCCATCTGGAGCGCGTCCTCCTGGCCGGCGGTGACGATCGCGCCGACGCGCTGCCCGGTGCGGCTGAGCAGGCGGTTGAGCATCGCGGTGCCCGAGAACACGCCCGAGCGGATCTGGGGGAAGCCCTCCTCGGTTGTGGTGCCCCACTGGCGCAGGGCGTCCTCGGCCGAGCGCATCAGCCCGAGCGACTCGTCGTGGGGCGTCGTCTGCGCCTTGCCGACCACGAAGCGGCCGGACGCGTCGACGATGAAGGTGTCGGTCATGGTGCCGCCGGCGTCGATGGCCAGCACCCGCGGGACCTGCGATGTCGTCGCCATGGCGCCAAGCTATGCGCCGGCGGGCGCCCTGTCCTCGTCCTCGCGCACCGACGTTCGGGGCCGGGCTTGTACCGAGCCGACAGCCCGTCGTAAGGTGCCCGCACCGTTTCGTCGAGGAGCGTGCCTGTGCCTCAACCCATCCCCGTCGCGCCCAGCCACGCCACGCGCGCGCTCGTCGACGTGGTCCTGGAGGAGATGAGCCGTGACCTCGACGAGATCTCCGCCGACCTCGCGGACGCCATCCACCACAGCCTCTCCGAGCTCGACGACGACCTGCGCACGTGGACGGGGCAGAGCGTCCGCGCGAACCTCGGGCTGGCCGTCACGATGCTGCGCGAGACGACGGCGCCGTCGAGCGCGGTCGCGCCGCCGGAGGCTCTCGGCTACGCGCGGGAGTACGTCCGCCGCGGCCTGGACCTGGCGCTGCTCCAGCGCGCCTACCGGATCGCCCAGGCGCAGCTCCTGCGGCTGTGGCTGGAGCGGCTGCGCGGGTCGACGGACGACGCCGGCGGCTTCGTCGCCGCCATCGGGTACCTGAGCGACTGGCTGTTCGCGTCGGTCGACGAGGTCGAGCGCCAGCTCGCCGCCGCGTACGTGCGCGAGCGCGAGCAGTGGGTGCGCGGGGCGGCGGCGATGCGCGCCGCGGAGGTACGGGCGCTGCTGGGCGGCGCGCCGCTCGACGTGGCGGAGACGAGCCGGCGGCTCGACTACGAGCTCGAGCGCGACCACGTCGCCTTCGTCGTGTTCGGAGACTCGGCGGGCGGCGACGAGGCCGACGCACAGGCTCGCTTCGCCGCCATGGAGCGCCTGGCGACGGAGGTGTGCGCCCGGCTCGGCGGCCATGCTCCGCTCGTCGTGCCGCAGGGAGGCGATCGGCTCGCCTGCTGGGTCGGCCTGCGCGGGGCGCCGGACCTCGCGGCGCTGGCGGGGTACGTGCTCGCCGACGGCCTGCGCGTCGCGGTCGGCTCCTGCGGCTTCGGCGTCGACGGCTTCCGCGCCGGCCACCGGGAGGCGCTGCTGGCGCGCCGGGTCGCGCGACTCGCGCCGCCTGAGCGGGCCGGCTGCACGCTCTTCACCGACGTCGCGCTGGAGGCGCTGGCGATCGGCGACCGCGAGCAGGCCGAGCGCTTCGTGCGGCGCGAGCTGGGGCCGCTCGCCGCCGAGGACGACGCGGCGTGCCGCCTGCGCGCGACGCTGCGCACGTTCCTGGAGGAGGGGTCGAGCTTCGTGCGCGCCGCGCGGCGGCTCGGCGTGCACGAGAACACGGTGACCTACCGGGTGCGCCGCGCCGAGGAGCTCCTCGGCCACGCCGTCGCCGAGCGCCAGCTCGAGCTGCGCGTGGCGCTCCGCCTGGCGCCCGTCGTCTGAGGGCGCGGCGGGCCGGAGCCGTCGCCGGGGCGCTCAGGGCGTGCGCCGGGCCGGCTGGATCGCGTGGTTGGCCCGGAACAGGTCCTCCGGGTCGTAGAGCGCCTTGACGTCGCGCAGGCGCGCCCACGTGCCCGCGTCGAAGAACGAGCGCGCATCGGTGGGCTCCTCGACGAAGTTCGGGTAGTCGCCCACGTGGTACGGCGCCAGCGACGCCTCGATCCGCCGGAGGGTCGCCCGCGTGGCCCGGGCGGTGTCGGCGTCC
>JANJUA010000390.1 GCA_024710825.1 Solirubrobacteraceae bacterium | reverse complement strand
GATCCTCACCTGCTTCGCCCGGGTCACGCCCGCGGTGGTGGCCGCCGGCGAGCGGCTGCAGGTCATCGGCCGCTACGGCGTCGGCACGGACAACATCGCCGTCGCGGAGGCGACCGAGCGCGAGATCCCCGTCACCAACGTGCCGGTCTACTGCACCGACGAGGTCGCCGAGCACGTCCTCGGTCTGCTGCTGTCGCTCGTGCGCGGCATCCACCGCTACGACCGGGCGGTGCATGAGGGGAACTGGTCGCTGGACCCCGGGCTGCCCATCCGCCGCGTGGCGGGCCGCACCATCGGCATCGTCGGCTTCGGGGCCATCGGCTCGCGGGTGGCGCGGGGCGCCGCCGGCCTCGGCCTCCGCGTCATCGCGTACGACAGCGACCCGGAGCGCGTCGCCGCCGCCGGCGCCGAGCCGGTGGGGCTCGACGAGCTGGCCCGGCGCGCGGACTTCGTCTCGCTGCACGTCCCGCTGACCGACGCGACCCGCGGGCTCGTCGACGCGGGCTTCCTGGCGGCCATGCGTCCGACCGCCTACCTCGTCAACTGCGCCCGCGGCGCGATCGTCGACCACGCCGCGCTCGCCGACGCGCTGGAGCGCGAGACGATCGCCGGCGCCGCGATGGACGTCTTCGAGCCCGAGCGCCTGCCGGCCGACCACCCGCTGCTGGACTCCGAGCGCCTGCTCGCCACTCCTCACGTCGCCTTCTACTCCGAGGAGTCGATGCGCGACCTGGCCCGCCTGGCCGCGGAGAACGTCGCCGCCGTCCTCGACGGCCGCCGCCCGGCCGCCACGGTCAACGCGTCGGTGCTCGACCGCCCGCGCTGGGCGCATCTGCGCTGAGCAGCTCGTGCGCCAGCCGGCGGACCTCCTCGTTGCAGGCGGGGTCGACGCCCGAGTCCGAGAAGTGGCCCCACACGCCGGGGATCACGGCCAGCCGCGCGTTCGGCATGCGCTCGGCCTCCCACGCCATGTCCTCGGGCGGGAAGTACAGGTCCCGCTCGCCGGGCGCGAGCACCGCCCTGGCGGCGATGTCGCCCAGCGCCCGCTCGATGTCGCCGTCGTAGCCCTCGGTGGCGGCCAGGTCGGCCCGCTGCCATGTGTCGAGCTGGCTGAGCAGGTCGTTGGCGTCGAGCCCCACGAAGAACGCCTCCCAGAAGTCGACGAGGAAGGCCTCGACCGTCTCCGAGCCCATCTGCCGGTACAGGCCCTGCCGGTAGAACGCCTGCGAGAGCCCCCAGCCGGCGTAGACCCGGCCCACGGCCCGCAGGCCCCGCTCCGGCGGCGCCTCGTAGTCGCCGCCCGCGTAGGCGGCATCGGCCGTCAGCGCCGCCTTGACGCCCTCCAGGAAGACCCGGCAGTGCGGGCTGCAGCGCGAGGCGCCGCCCGTGGGCATGATCCGCCGCACCAGCTCCGGATGGTCCAACCCCCACTGGAAGGCCTGGAACGCGCCCATCGAGCCGCCGATGACGAGCTCGATCCCGGTGATGCCCAGGCCCTCCGTGACCAGCCGGTGCTGGGCGCGGACGTTGTCGCGGATCGACGGCCGCGGAAACCGCGCCCTGTCCAGCGGCGGCGGCGTGTTCGACGGCGACGACGACAGCCCGTTGGCGAACATGCTCGGCACGACGACGAAGTAGCGCGACGTGTCGAGCACGAAGCCGTCGCCCTCGCCGATCATCCACTCGTGGTCGGCGTGCGTGCCGACGAACCACGTGGGCAGCACGATCGCGTTGGCGCGGGCCTCGTCGAGCTCGCCGTAGGTGGCGTAGGCGATCTGCGCATCGGGCAGCGTCCGCCCGTCGGAGAACGTGAAGTCGCCCAGTGGGAAGGTCTGGTGCGGCGCGGCCATCACAGCGCCGCCATGCCGCCGTCGCAGGTGAACACCCCGGCCGTGACGAAGCCCGACTCGTCGGAGCACAGGAAGGCCATCATCGGCGCCACCTCGTGCGGCTCGGCCCGCCGGCCGAGGGGCGTGAACTCGACGAGCCGCTCGGCCTCCTCGGGCGTGACGCCCCGCGACATCGGCGTGTCGACGTAGCCGGGCAGCACGCAGTTGACGCGGATCCCGCTCGGCGCGTAGGTCACGGCCGCGTTCTTGGACAGCATGATCGTCGCGCCCTTGGCCGTCTGGTAGGCGACGTTGTTGGCGACGGCGGTCAGGCCCCACACCGACGAGACGTTCACGATCGCGCCGGCGCCCGCCTCCAGCATCGTCGGCAGCACGGCCTTCATGCCGAGCATCATGCCGACCGTGTTGACCTCGAAGACGGCGCGCATCTCCTCGGCCGTCTCCTCGTGGACGGGGGCGCCGCTGCCGAGCCGGCCCGCGTTGTTGACGAGCGCGTTGGGGGCTCCGAACGTCTCGGTGCACGCCGCCACCCCCTCCGCCCACGCCCGCTCGTCGGTGACGTCGAGGCGGTGGAAGGCCACGCGGTCGCCGAGCGCGCCCTCGAGCACGTCTCCGGGGTCCTTGACGTCGGCGGCGAGCACCCGGGCGCCCTGCTCGGCGAACAGCGCGCACGTGGCGGCGCCGATCCCGGTGGCGGCTCCGGTGACGATCGCGATCTTCCCGGCGAGTCGGTCTGCGGGCATGGAGTCCTCTCAGGTCAGGTCGGTACGGGCGGGGGCAGCGCCTCGCGCTCGGCGGCCTCGCGGCGCAGCTTCGCGCGGCGGCCCAGCCGCGTGGCGGTGAACTCGATCGCGACCACCGAGATGAGCAGGGCGCCGGTGACGAGCTGCGTCACGGAGGCGTCGCTGCCGCGCGCGGCGAGCCCCGCCGAGACGGCGGACAGGACGGCGACGCCGAGCGCGACGTTCAGGACCGTGCCGCGCCCGCCGTACAGGCTGATCCCGCCGAGCAGCGCGGCGGCGGCGCCGGCCAGCAGCAGGTCCGCGTAGTTCTGCGGCGCGGCGCTGCCGCCCTTCAGGGAGGCGAGGCCGCCGGCGAGCGCGGCGCAGGCCCCAGACAGCGCGAAGGTCACGACCATCGGCCGCAGGCGCGGGACGCCGGCCGCGCGCGCCTCGTCGCGCGCGCCGCCGATCGCGTAGATCTCCCGGCCGTAGCGGGTGTAGGCGAGGAACAGCCCGAGCACCCCGAAGACGACCAGCGCGGTGATGCTGCTGGCGGAGAAGATCCCGTAGCGCTCGAGCAGCGGGTCCGAGACGGTGAAGTCGGTGAGCTGGCTGGGCCGGTTGTCCGACGCGAGGTAGGTGACGCCGCGCAGCAGGATCAGCGTGCCGACCGTCAGCACGAGCGAGTTGATGCCGAGCCGGGCGATGATCCCGCCCTGCAGCGCGCCGATGGCGGCGCCCATCGCGGTGGCGATGACCAGCGCGCCGACGAGCCCCACCGACGACGTCTTGACGGCCACGACGCCCGCCAGCGCCGCCATCGAGCCGACCGACAGGTCCAGCTCGCCGGCGATGATCGTGATCGCCAGGCCGAGCGCCACCAGCCCGAGCAGCGGGAAGCCCTCGAGCACGGAGAAGACGCTCGCCTCGCCGCGGAACGTGTCGGTCGTCGACGCGATGATGACCCAGGTCGCGACGAGCACCAGGACCGGCAGCAGGTAGGACCGGGCGCGGTCGGCGATCAACGCGGCCATCAGCGAACCTCCCCGCGGCGTCGCAGGATCTCGAGCAGGATGACGACGACCACGACGACCGCGCCCTGCACGGCGAGCCGGCCGCCGGTGCTGAAGTCGTTGAGGACCATGACGTTCGCGATGACCGCGATCAGCACCGCGCCGCCGGCCGAGCGCCACGGCGAGCCGTAGCCGCCGACGATCGCCGTGCCCCCGACGAGGATCGCCGCCAGGGCGTCGATGGTCAGCGTGCCGAGCGACTGGATCGTCGCCTGACCGAAGCCGGCGCCCGTCAGCACGCCCGCGATCGCCAGGCCGATCGAGAAGATGACGAAGGCCCCGACCGTCACCGCGCGAAACGAGATGCCGCTGACCTCGGCGGTCTCCTTGTTGGAGCCGGCGAGGGTCATCCGCCGGCCCGCCACCGACCGGGTCATGAACAAGCCCACGGCGACCGTGAACAGGGCGAAGATCAGCACCTCCAGCGGGACCCCGGCGATGGTGCTGTTGCCCCACGAGACGGGGTGCGCGCCGACGCGCACGATCCCGCCGTTGGTGGCGTCGGCGACCACGCCGAAGATGATCGCCCCCGCCGCCAGCGTGGTGATGACCGGGTTCAGGCCGGCCGCCACGACGACGCCCTGCGCCACGCCGACGGCGATCAGCGCCGCGAGCACGACGGCGATCGCGAAGACGGGCGCCCAGCCGGAGCCGACGAGCGCGACGAAGACGACGCAGCCCGCCATCGCCGACTGCTGCGTGCCGAGCGAGATGAAGTTGCCCGACAGCGTGATCGGCGTCATCGCGACGGCGACGATGCCGACGATCGACGCGTTGCGCAGGATCGCGCGGATGTTGTCCACCGTCAGGAAGTTCGGCGTGACCGCCACCGCCACGACCACGCCGGCGACCAGCACCGCGAAGACGAGCGCGGTCGGCAGCCACTCGGACCGCCCGGCGGGCGCTCGCGCTCCTCCCGCGGAGGGCGCGGCCGGCGTGGCGGGAACCTCGGTCACGCCGCCTCCTCGCCGGGCGCCGTGTGCATGACCTCGCGCGCCAGGTCCTCCTCGGTGCGCTCGCCGTACGGCGCGATCGAGGTCAGGCGTCCGCGGTAGAAGGTGGCGATCGTGTCGCACAGGCCAAGCACCTCCGCCGTGTCCGACGACACGACCACGATCGCCAGGCCGGCGTCGCACAGCCGCCGCAGCGACGTGTAGATCTCGGCGCGCGCGCCCACGTCGACCCCGCGCGTGGGCTCCTCGAGCAGCAGCACCTTCGGCTCGCTGCCGAGCCACTTGCCGACGGCGACCTTCTGCTGGTTGCCGCCCGAGAGCGTGGCGACGGTCGACGTCAGCCGGCGGGTGTCGATGGCGAAGCGCTGCGCGATCTCGACGGCTCGCTCGCGCTCACGCGCCCGCGAGACCCAGCCGCCGGGTCCGGCGACCCTGTCCAGCCACGGCGAGGAGAGGTTCTCCCGGATCGAGCGGTTGGCGAAGATGCCGTCGCGCTTGCGGTCCGCCGAGCAGTAGCCGACACCGTGGCGCAGGGCGACGGCGCGCGAGCGGCCGACGATCTCCTCGCCCGCCACCACGACCCTGCCGGCGGCCCGCGGCAGCCGGCCCGCGATCGCCTGCACGGCTGCGTTGGCCCCGCTGCCGAGCTGGCCGGTGAGCCCGACGATCTCGCCACGGCGGACGGTGAAGCTCACCGGCGCCGCGAGCCCCGGCGCGAGCAGGCCCTCGACCTCGAGCAGCGGCTCGCCGGCGACGGTCCCGCGCGGCGGGAACATCGTCTGCAGCTCGCGGCCGAGCATGAGGCCGATGACCGCGTCGACGTCGAGCTCCGACGTCGCGCGCGGCGCCAGGCTGCGCCCGTTGCGGAACACGGTGACGCGGTCGGTGATCCGGAAGACCTCGGCGAGCCGGTGCGTGACGTAGACGATGCTGCGGCCCTCGCCCGCGAGCCGCCGGATGACGTCGAGCACGCGCGCGATCTCGCGATCGGTCAGCGCCGCGGTCGGCTCGTCGAAGATGAGGATGCGGGCGTCGCGGGCGAGCAGGCGGGCGATCTCCAGCAGCTGCATCTCCGCGACCGTGAGCTGCTCGACGGGCGTCCGCGGGTGCAGGTCCTCCAGCCCCACCTGGGCGAGCAGCCCGCGCGCCCGCCGGTTCAGGGTCGTGGGCAGCCAGAGCCGGGAGACGCCGCTCTGGCCCAGCACCAGGTTCTCGGCGACGGTCATCGTCGGCACCGAGCTGTACTCCTGGTGCACGACCGCCACGCCGCTGGCCTGCGAGCGGGAGCTGGGGTACAGCGTGACGGGCCGGCCGTCGACGGCGATCTCGCCCTCGTCGGGCTCCACGAGGCCGGCGAGCACCTTGACGAGCGTGCTCTTGCCGGCGCCGTTCTCCCCGAGCAGCGCCATGACCTCGCCGGCCCGCAGCTCGAAGTCGACCCGGTCGAGGGCCTGGACGGAGCCGTAGCGCTTCGAGAGGCCGCGGACTGCGAGTCGGGTCGTGGGTTCGTCGCTCATGTATGCCGATGTGGCGGCGGGGCCTGGCGGTGGAGCGGCGGCGCCGCCCGTCGTGGTCCTGTCAGGACTACGTACTACCCGCCTGCGCAGATCTCCTCGGCCGTGCGGCCCCAGATCACCGCCTCCTCGATGCCCTGCTTGCCGACCGCGGCCGCGTGCGGCATGTAGTTGAGGAAGGCCGGCGGCGTCGCCTCGAACTCGGGCGGCTCCGGCGTGACCTCGTACTGCTTCTCGTCGCCCTCGACCTTCCCCGTCGCGATGTACTGGGCGGCGGTCGCGACGCCGAGCTGGCCCTCGATGGCGCCCGACTGGAGGCCCGTGCCGAAGGTCTCGCCGTTCTCGACGGCCTCGAGGCTGCCGGAGCAGTCGCTCGA
>JANJUA010000387.1 GCA_024710825.1 Solirubrobacteraceae bacterium | reverse complement strand
CGCCGGGGCGGGGGGCTGGGTTTCTTGGCGCCCGTGGGGGTTGGGCGGGGTGCGGTGGGCCCCGCGGGGCGCGCCCCCCCCCGCCGCGCGCTTGCGGCGCGCGTTCTCGAGGGCGACCACGTGCGGATCGCCCGCGGAGAGCTCCTCGACGTCCGCCGGACGCACCTCGAACGGCACTCCGAGCTGCTCCAGGATCGCCCGCCGCTGCGGGCTCCTGGAGGCCAGGGTCAGCGGGAGGGGGACCCACCTCGGGTCGCCAGCGGCTCCGATCATGGCGTCAGCCTCGCTGGGCGACCCTCGGCACCCCGAGAGCCCACGGGGGCCCGCCTCCGGTGGCAGCGCTCCGGCGGCTGTCCGCCAACGTCCGCGGGCTCACCGTCGGCACCCCTAGAGGCTGGGGAAGAACAGCTTCGCCTCGCGCGCCGCCGACTCCGGCGCGTCGGAGCCGTGGACCATGTTCTGGCCGACCTCGACGGCGAAGTCGCCGCGGATGGAGCCGGGCGCCGCCTCCAGCGGGTTCGTGGCGCCGATGACCTGGCGCGCGGCCTTGATCGCGTCCTGGCCCTCGAGCACCATCGCGACGAGCGGGCCGGAGGTGATGAACTCGACGAGCTCGCCGAAGAACGGCTTGCCCTCGTGCTCGGCGTAGTGCTGCTTGGCGGTGGCCTCGTCGAGCGTGCGCTGCTCGAGCGCCACCAGGCGCAGCCCCTTGCGCTCGAAGCGGGCGATGATCTCGCCGGTCAGGCCGCGCTTGAACGCGTCGGGCTTGACCAGGATGAGGGTCCGGTCCACGGGGTTCTCCTTGAGGGTTCGGGTTCGGCGGGGTTACGACTCGTGGATGTCGAACGCGGCGGTCTCGCCGAGCTCGTCCTCCTCGCGCCGCCGGCGACGGCGCCGCGGGGGCGGAGGGGCCGCCCCTGGGACCTCCGCCTCGCAGAACGGGCAGATCGGCCAGGACGGGTCCAGCGGGCGGTGGCAGTTGACGCAGGGGTCCTTCAGCCGGTTCAGGCAGCTCGGACAGCGCAGGAACTCGCGCTGCGTCGGGTAGTCGCAGTGCGGGCACAGCTGGAAGTCCTGCTCGTGCAGGCGCGCCTCCGCGGCCTGGATCTCGAGGTCGCGCTCGCGCACGTCGTCCAGGTACTCGGGCGGACGGACGATCATGTAGACGATCGTCCCCACGAACGGGAACAGGCTGGCCGCGGTCGCGCAGCCGACCAGCATCGGATCCGCGATGCGGCGCCGAGCGTCGGCGTTCGTCCAGTAGACGAGCGCGAGCCAGATGACGACCAGGAAGAGGATCAGCAGGTTGACCGCGAGGCTGAGGCCATCGCTGTCGATCCCGAAGACGGCGAGCATGGGCGAAAAGGCTAGAGGGTCCGGCGGCCGAACCGGGCCGGCGGCTCTCCGCGATCCGCGGCGACGCGCGGGCCACGCGCGCCACGCCGCCCGTCGGCGCTCAGAGGAACAGGCGCCCGAAGCCGTAGCCGAGCGCGAAGAACACGAGGATGACCAGCGCGACGATGATCGCCACCGCCGCAACCATCGCCAGCACGGAGGGGCCGTCGTCGTTCACAGCGTGGAGCCTCCGCCCCCGCCCCTGAGCAGGTCCGCGATCAGGTAGATCGACCCGGTCACCAGCACCACCCCTCCCTCTGCCCCGGCGGCCTCGCGCGCACGCGCCAGCGCGCGCCGGGGATCGGGCACCACGAGCGTGTCGCGCGCGCCGACCTGCGCAGCCAGCGACTCCAGCGTCGCCGGCGACAGCGCCCGCGGGTTCGCGTTGGAGGTCGCGACCACGCGCGCCGCCGGCGGGACCAGCCGGCGCAGCATCTCCCCCGCGTCCTTGTCGTCGAGGATCGACAGCACGAGCGTCAGCGGCCGGCCGGCGATCTCGTCGCGCAGGGCCTCCGCCAGCGCCGCCATGCCGCCGGGGTTGTGCGCGCCGTCGTAGTAGGTCGGCGGGTCGACGTCGACCTGCTCGAAGCGACCGGGGACGCGCGTCGCGGCCGCCGCCGCCGCGACCTTCGCCTGGTCCAGGGGGCCGATCAGCGCCTCGGCGGCGGCGCGGGCGACCGCGAAGTTCAGGCGCTGGAAGCCGCCTCGCGCGAGCAGCTCGACCCCCGGCGCGACCGCGGGTGCCTCGACGAGCCGGGCGTCCACCCGGCGGGCCTCGTCGAGCGCGTCGGGGTGCAGGCCGGCGCCGACGACGAGCGTCGAGCCCGGACGCACGACCGCGAGCTTCTCGCGCGCGATGTCGCGGACGGTCGGCCCGAGCCAGCGCGTGTGCTCCAGGCCCACGTTCGTCAGCACGGCGACCTTCGACGCGAGCACGTTCGTGGCGTCCCAACGGCCGCCGAGCCCCGCCTCCACGACGCCGACGTCGACCTCAGCGCGGGCCAGCTCGTGGAAGGCGGCGGCGGTGAGCGCCTCGAACTGCGTCACGTGGTCGTCGGGCTGCAGCGTCCGGTTCACCTTCTCCGCCGCGCCCGCGGCGCGGCGCACCGCCTCGGCGAAGACGTCCGGCGCGACGTCCTGCTCGTCGACGCGCACCCGCTCGGCGAACGAGACCAGGTGCGGCGACAGGTAGGCGCCGGTCCGGCGCCCGTGGCGCTCGAGGATCGCCGCGATCATCCGGACGGTCGACGACTTGCCGTTGGTCCCCACGACGTGGACGGCCTCCCAGCGCGAATGCGGCTCGCCGAGCGTCACGAGCAGCCGCCGCATGCGGTCCAGCCCGAAGCGCATGCCGAACAGCTCGAGGCCCAGCAGGTAGCGCTCGGCGTCGGCCTCGGTCCAGCGGCCCACGCCCACCGGCTCGCGGCGGGTCATCAGCGGCCCGTCCCGCGATCGTCGACGGTCGGCGGCGAGGCCACCTACAGCTCCTCCAGCTCCCGCCGCAGGCGCTCCAGCTTGTCGCGCTCGGACTGGACGACCGGCGCGGGCGCCTTGGCCACGAAGCCCGCGTTGGCGAGCTTGCCCTCGGCGCGCCGGATCTCGCCCTCCAGCGTCGCCCGCTGCTCGTCCGCGCGCCTGGCGTGCGCGTCGAGGTCCACGGCGTCGCTGTGCAGGATCGCGATC
>JANJUA010000376.1 GCA_024710825.1 Solirubrobacteraceae bacterium | reverse complement strand
GCTGCGGGTGCCGCTGGTGTACTCCAACCCGCGCCTGTTCCCGAAGGCGCGGCGCTCGGAGCAGCTCGTGTCGCACGTCGACTTCCTCCCCACGATGGCGGGGCTGCTCGGCGCCCCGCCGTCGGCGCGCCAGGCGTGGGCGGGCGTCGACTACTCCGGGCACGTCCTGGGCACCGCGAAGGCGCCGGTGCAGAACGACATCGTCTTCACGTTCGACGACTTCCAGTGCGGCCAGGCGTCCCCGCCGTACGTGCCGCAGCCGAACCACATCATCAGCGTGCGCGAGCGGCGCTACAAGATCGCCCGCTACTACGACCCGTCCGGCAAGGAACGCTCGCAGTGGGAGATGTACGACCTCCGCAAGGACCCGCTGGAGCGCCGCAACATCGCCCACCCGAGCACGCGTCGGACCGCGCACGAGAAGCGGGAGCTGCGGCGGCTCAAGCGCAAGCTCGCGCGCATCCAGCGCACCCAGCTCAAGCCGCTCCCGCAGACGCTCACCGCCATCGGCTAGTCCGGGACGCGCGAGCCGGCGCCGTCCGGCGGGCGTCAGCGCTCGCCGGGCGTCTTGCGCGGGTACTGCGAGACGGGCACGGTGAGGTCCAGGGCGGTCTCGACGATGCGCGCCTGCTCCTCGCTGTGGGCCGCCGGGTAGCCCTCGCCCGGCGACGCGCGCTCGGGCCGGCCGATGTAGCCGAAGCTCAGCTCGTCGGGGAGGATCTGCATGATCCGCGGGAACATGTGAGCGCGGGCGCCCATGTTGCGCGGCTCCTCCTGCACCCAGACGACCTCCTCGAGGCTCGGGTAGCGCGCGATGAGCTCTGAGATCTGGCCCTCGGGGAAGGGGTACAGCAGCTCCACGCGCCCCACGGCGACCTGCTCGTTGCCGGCGCGCCGCTCGTGGTGGACGATGTCGTAGTAGACCTTGCCGGTGCAGAGGATCAGCCGGCGGACCTTCTCGTCGTCGACCCGCGGCTCCGCGAGCACCGGGTAGAACTGGGTGTCCGCCAGGTGCTCGATCCGGTTCGTGGCCTGCGGCAGGCGCAGCAGCGACTTCGGGGTCATGATCACCAGCGGGCGCTGCTTGGCGATCCGCGCCTGGCGGCGCAGCAGGTGGAAGTACTGGGCCGGCGTCGTGAGGTTCGCCACGCGGATGTTGCCCTCCGCGGCGAGCTGGAGGAAGCGCTCGAGGCGGCCCGAGGAGTGCTCCGGCCCCTGGCCCTCGTAGCCGTGCGGCAGCAGCAGCGTCAGGCGCGTCGTCTGTCCCCACTTGGCCAGGCCGGAGACGATGAACTGGTCGAGGATGACCTGCGCGCCGTTGACGAAGTCGCCGAACTGGGCCTCCCAGAGGACGAGCGTCTCGGGCGCCTCCGCGCTGTAGCCGTACTCGAAGCCGACGCACGCGATCTCGCTCAGCGGCGAGTTGTGCAGCTCGAACGGGGCCAGCGCGCCCGGAAGCTGCTGGATCGGGCAGAGGGACCGGCCCGTCTTGGAGTCGTGCAGGACGAGATGGCGCTGGGAGAACGTGCCGCGCTCGACGTCCTGGCCGGTGAGCCGGACGGGCGTGCCCTCGGTGATCAGCGACGCGTAGGCGAGCGCCTCGGCGTGCGCCCAGTCGATGCCTCCGTCGGCGCCCAGGGCGTCGCGGCGGCGCTCGAGCTGCCGGGCCAGCTTCGGGTTGACGGTGAAGTCCTCGGGGATGCTCAGCAGCCCCTCGTTGAGCGCGCGCAGGCGGTCGGCGCTGACGGCGGTCTTGATCTCGGGCGACGGCGAGCGGTCGAGCTGGTACTCGCCGGTCGGCTGCTCGACCTGGCCCGCCTCCGCGGCGGCCGCGATCCGCTCCTTCAGGCGCTTGTGCAGCGCCGTCAGCTCGTCCCAGACGGCCTGCTGCTGCTCGTCGACCTCCTGCTGGGTCACGACGCCCTCGGCGATGAGGTGCTCGGCCCACAGCTCGCTGACGCGCTTCTTGCGCTTGATCGCGGCGCTCATCTCCGGCTGCGTGTACGCCGGCTCGTCCGCCTCGTTGTGGCCGTAGCGGCGGTAGCCCACGAGGTCGATGAGGACGTCGTGCCCGAACTCCAGGCGGAAGGCGAACGCGAGCCGCACCGCGCTGATGCAGGCCGCGGGGTCGTCGGCGTTGACGTGGATGATCGGCACGTCGAAGCCCTTGGCGAGGTCCGACGCCCAACGCGTGGAGCGGCCGTCGTCGGGATCGGTCGTGAAGCCGACCTGGTTGTTCTGGATCAGGTGGACGGTGCCGCCGACCGTGTAGCCGTCGAGGCCCTGGAGGTTCAGCGTCTCGGCGACGACGCCCTGGCCCGGGAAGGCCGCGTCGCCGTGGAGGATCACCGGCACGGCCGCGTTCGTGTCGCGGTGCGCGTGCGGACCCTGGCGCGTCGTCTGGGCGGCGCGCGCGGCGCCGACGACCACCGGGTCGACGAACTCCAGATGCGACGGGTTGCTCTCCAGGTTGACGAGGATCGACTCGCCGTTGGGCAGCTGGTAGGAGCCCTGCGAGCCGTGGTGGTACTTGACGTCGCCGGTGCCGCCCTGGGGGATGGTCGTGACCGCCTCGAGCGTCGAGGCGCCCTCGAACTCGGCGAAGATCGAGTCGTACGCGCGGCCGAGGTTGTGGGCGAGGACGTTGAGGCGGCCGCGGTGGGCCATGCCGACGACGACCTCGTGCCCGCCGTGGGCCGCCGAGAGCTGGATCAGCTCGTCGAGGATCGGCACGGTCATGTCGAGGCCCTCGATCGAGAACTGCTTCTGGCCCAGGTAGGCCTTGTGCATGAAGCGCTCGAAGGCGTCGACCTTGATGAGGCGCCAGAGCAGCGCCTGCTGCTCCGCGGCGGTCAGCGGCGCGCGGTAGGCCCCGGTCTCGATCTTCTCGCGCAGCCATGTGCGCTCGCGATGCGAGGAGATGTGCTCGATCTCGTAGGCGATCGTGCCGCAGTAGGTCTCGCGCAGGTGGGGCAGCGCGTCGGCGAGCGTCGCGCCCGGGACGAAGATGCGCAGGATCTTCGACGGGATGCGCCGCATCATGTCGTCGGTGAGGCCGAGCGGCGCGGGGTCGAGCGCCGGATCGCCGTCCGGCTCGGTGCCGAGCGGGTCGAGGTGCGCGGCGAGATGGCCGTGGGTCCGGTGCGCCTTGACGAGCGAGGTCGCGGCCTGCACGGCCTGCATCAGCTCCTCGTCGGGGACCGCGGCGGCGGGTGCGGCTGCGGCGGCGGCGGGCGCGACGGCGGCGGGCGTCGGCGGGGTGGGCAGCGGGCCGAGCGCGACGCCCAGGTCCGCGAAGACCTGCTCGTAGAAGCCGTGATCGCCTTGCAGGAGGTCCTCGACGACCTTCAGGAAGCGGCCCGACTCGGC
>JANJUA010000347.1 GCA_024710825.1 Solirubrobacteraceae bacterium | reverse complement strand
CCGCCGTGAACCGATGCGCGCCGTGGCGGGCGCCCTCGAGATGCGCCGCGAGCGTCTGCAGCCACAGCTCCCCGATGCACCCGGCTCGCACGACGACGCTCGGCGTCGCGCGCGCAAGGCGCAGAGGTCCGTCCGGCGACGCGACCGGCGTCGATGACGTCGCCGCTGCGCATGGCGTGCACGCGCCTGTCGATCGCGGGCTTGACGGATGGTGGCTCGTTCGAGCGCGGCGAGCTCTATCGCGACGAGGGGCGCGTGCGCCTGACATCCACCGACGATCGATCCGCCGACGCCATCGTCCGAGGTCAGGAGCCCTACCGCGTCAGGCTCACCTTCACCCACGGTCTCCGCGGCACGTGCTCGTGCCCGATGGGCGGGGCGGGCGTGTTCTGCAAGCACTGCGTCGCGGTCGCACCCGTGGTCGGCGAAGAGCGCGAGGAACCGGCGCTCCGCGCGTTTGTCTCGAGCTGGTCGACCAGCCGGCTCGTCGACTTCGCGCTCGAAGCGATCGCACGCGACGAGCTGCTGCGCGACCGCGTCGCGCTGCAGGCGGCCACCGCCGACGGCGAGGGAGTCGACGCCGATGCGCTGGCAGCGGCGATCGATGACGCCGTGCGCGTCGATGGTCACGTGCCCTGGCAGGAGTCGTGGGCGTACGGCGAGCGCCTGGACGCCGTGCTCGACGAGCTCGATCGAACCCTGGAAGCCGGTAACGCCGATGTCGTCGTCGAGCTTGTCGAGCACTTCCTGCGCACGCTCGACGGTCAGCTCGAGCATGTCGACGACTCGCAGGACGGCGTCGGCACGCTCGGCCTGCGCCGGGCCGAGGAGCTCCACCGGCGCGCGTGCGCGGCCGCGGCACAGGATGGGCCTGCGCTCGCCGAGCGCCTGCTGGAGCTGCAGCTCGCGAGCGAGTCGGAGCTGCTGCTGGACGCGCTGCCGGCAGGCTACGCGGAGGTTCTCGGGCCGGACGGCCTCGCCCGCTACCGCGAGCTCGTGGACGCCCGCTGGCGCGCGCTCCCCGTGCTGGGCCCAGGCGAGCGCGACAGCCGCTACGCCGCCCGGTTTCGCGTCACGCACGTGGCCGAGCGGCTGGCCGAGCGCGACGGCGACGTCGACCGGCTCGTCGACATCAAGGCGAGGGACCTCTCGGACGGATGGGCCTTCCTGAGGGTCGCCGAGACGCTGGACGGAGCCGGCCGCTCGGAGGAGGCGCTGGCCTGGGCGGAGCGCGGGCTCGCCGAGCTGCCGGGGGACCATGACGCGCGGCTCGTCGACTTCGTGGCCGACCGGTACCTGGCTCATGGACGAGGCGAGGAGGCGCTCGCGCTCCGCGCCGCGCGGTTCGAGCAGCAGCCCTCGTTCGGCGCCTACCGGGCGCTGCACGCGGCGGCGACGTCGTTGGGCGTCTGGGCGGCCGAGCGGGACCGCGCGATGGCGCGGCTGCGCGCCGCTCAGCAGCCCGAGCAGCGCGGCGCGCGGCGCTGGTCGTCCGCCGCCCGAGGACATTCGACGCTCGTGGAGATCCTGCTCTGGGAGGGCGACGCGTCGGCGGCGTGGGAGGAGGCACAGGCGGGAGGCTGCACCGACGACCTGTGGCGGGCGCTGGGCATCGCGCGCGCGCCGACGCACCCGGATGACGCGCTGGCGGCGTTCCGCCTGCTCGTCGGCCGGGCGCTCGGCCGTGCCGATCAGCGCGCGTACGAGCACGCCGTCGAGCTGCTCACAGAGCTCGAGCGATTGCTCGACGGCTCGGATGCGTTCGCCGAGCTCGTCGCCGAGGTCCGCACCGCCAACCGCCGTCGCCGCAACCTCGTCAAGCTGCTCGACGCACGCTGGCCGCCGGTCGGCAGTGCACCCTAGGCGCATGCCCGTAGAGCTCTCCGGCGAACAACTACGCGATGTGCTCGCCCTTCTCCAGGAGCACGACCCGCGCGGCGCGCAGGACGTCGACAGCGCCCTCCAGTGGATGGGCTGGGATCGTGAGGGTGCGTTCCTGCTGCGCCGCTCCGACCTGCAGCTCTTCCTGTGGTATCAGCTGCCCCGCAAGTGGCTCGTCGAGCGTGACGACCATCTGGCGGCCGCCGAGCGCTTGGCCGGGTTCCTCGACCGCATCGGAGGGCGGGGCTCGAAGTACGCCGAGCTGTGCCGGGCGCCGGAGACGCGGGAGATGATCGACGCGTGGAGCCGTGACGATCCGAAGGCGGGCAGACGGTTGGAGCGCCTGCTGCTCGATTCGGGCGTCGAGCCGCCCGACACGTCGTCGATCGCATGGAGCGACGTCATGGGCCTCGTCGAGGCGGAGATCCGCGACCGCGTGCGATTCGCGCTGGAGGACGCGATCGAGAACGGGCACCTGGAGCTCGGGAGCCGGGGCTTCGGTCGCGCACAGGCGGAGCTCGTCGATGCGACGTTGCGGGCGCCCGGCCCGGACGGCTCGACGGCGCTGGACGCGGTCCTCGACGAGCGCAGAGCGAGCTGGCTGCGGGGACGCAGCCCGGAGCGCGCCGCGCACGTCGCCCCGGTGGCGCCGCTGCTTTCGGCGCCGCCTGCCGCTCCGGACGACGCCGCGGTGCGCGATGCCGTCGACGCGGTGCGCTGGATGCTCGACGAGGCGACCGCCGGCGGGATCGCGCTCACCCAGACCGGCGCTCTCAGCCGAGCGTTCGTCCGAGCGGCGGTCGAGCGCCGCCCGGCGTGGTGGGACACCGAGCTCTTCGGTCCTCCGCACCGCGAGCAGGAGGTCGGGACGCTGGAGACGCTGCACGACCGCCTGCGTGAGCTGCGGCTGCTGCGTCCGAGGGGCCGGAAGCTGCTCGCGACGGCCCGGGGGAAGGCGCTGCGCGACGACGACGCGCTGCTCCTGGCGACCTGCGTCGGCGCGCCGCTTCAGGGCGATACGTTCGAGGCCGCGATCGCGGAGCTGGCCTACGTGTCCGTGCTCGGGGCGGGCGACGCGGACTACCAGGCGCTCTCCGCCTCGATCGGGCCGATCCTCTACGCAGAAGGGTGGCGCAGTGACGGCCAGGCACCGGACGCCCATCACATCACCCGGATCGTGGTGGACCTGCTGCACCTGCTCGGGGCGCTCGGCGTGCTCGACGAGCGCCCGGTCCGCGACCGCGAGCCGTGGCGCCTGACCGCGGTCGGCCGTTGGGCGTTGAGCGAGGGCCTGCGGGCGCGCGCGGCAGGGCCACGACGCGCTCTCTGACCTGCTCAGCTGGGCGTATGATCGATGCCACCCCGCCGGTGCCCGACGACCGCCGCAAGCTCCTACAGCAGGCCGGGGAGATCGGGAAGCGTCATACCCGGCGTCGAGCGGCCGACAGCTCGGCCGCCTGACGGCACAGCGCCGCGATCTTCGCGAGCCGCTCCGCGGGCGAGAGCGCCGCATCGCGGCGCAGCCGGGCGCGCCTGACCTCCTCGGCCTCCCCGACCGGGTCGTTCGGCTGGACGGGTGGGTGCGGGTCCGGCGGCATAGCGCTCGCCCCGCGGTGTCGCGGGGGCAAGCCGACACCCGGACTCGAACCGGGGACCCCCTCATTACGA
>JANJUA010000291.1 GCA_024710825.1 Solirubrobacteraceae bacterium | reverse complement strand
CGCAGCGCGGCCTCCAGGCGCCCGAGGACCCGGTCCACGCTCGCCTCCTCGGCGGGGTCCAGCCCGCCGTCGAGCGCGCGGTTGGCCGCCGCGGCGACGGCCTCCCGGTCGGCGCGCAGCTCCGTCAGGCGCTCGGCGAGGTCGCCGTGGTCGCTCCAGGGGGCGAGCTCGGAGAGGGCGGCCTCCAGCGCGACGCGCAGTGTGAGCGCGGCCTCCCGGGAGCGCCCGGCGCGCAGGTCCGCCCGGGCGCGCAGGGCGAGCTCCTCGCACGCCAGCGCGGCGTCGCGCCCGCCGAGCAGCGCCGCCAGGCGCTCCTGTGGGCGCAGCGAGGCCAGGCGTCGGCCACGGCCCGGGTCGACCGGCGGGAGCGCCAGCGCCGCCGTGTGGCGGCCCTCGGCGACCTCCTCGCCGGCGCCGAAGCCGATGCGGGCCACGAGCGCCTCGCGACGGGTCACGTCCCGCGGGCCGGGGTCCGCGGTCGCGATGCGGTGGGCGTGCAGGACGCGGTTCAAGCGCGCGATCGCGTCGTCGGCGAGGGCGGCGTGGTCGGCGCTCTCGAGCCAGCGCCGGGCCTCCACCTCCCCGTCCAGCGCCTGGGTGTCGACGATCGTCGCGCGTGTCACCGGCACCGGAGTGGCGGGCGGCTCGGGGGCGACGCGGCGAGCGCGCCTTCGCCTCAGCAGCCGGCGCTGCGGCGCGCCGAGCGTCGCGAGGACGAGCACGTGGCTGGGCTGCTCACCCGCGTGGCGGCGCAGCACGTACCGTCCATCCGCCGGCCCGAGGGCCCACGGGAACTCGAACTGCGCGAAGCGGAAGGCGGCGGCTATTCCGACTCGCGGGCGTCGTCGGCCCGCTCGGCAGCCGGCACCTTGAGCGCGTACTTCGACGGCTCGAGCGAGACCTCGGGGTTCTCGAGGGTGTTGAGGCGCTCGATCAGCCTGCTCCACTGACCGGGCTTGAGCACGGAGTCGAACCTCCGCGCGGCGGAGCCGCTCAGCGGCTGCCAGCCCACGTGGATGTGATCGTCGTGGTCGGGCAGGGCGAGCGTGTTGTCCGTGCCGGGATACGACATCAGGGTGATGATCTGGGCCGGCTTCATCGCGCCCTGGAGCGTCAGCAGGCGGCGGACGGCGATGTCGGTGATCGAGCCCTCGCCCTGGTTGCCGAGGATGGGGACCCCGTTGATCTTGGCGATGTCGATCGCGCTGCCCGACGAGTGGTGGGACACGTTGCCCGAGGCCGTCAGGTAGGAGTGCCCGCAGCGCAGGCTCGTGACCGTCGGGCGCAGGCCGGAGGCGGCGAGCATCTCGAGCGCGGCGAGCCCGCGACGGTCGATGATCCCCGCCTCGATGTCGCGGCGGCCGCACTCGTAGATCTCGACGCGCGGGTTGTCGAGGACGCGCTGCGTCAGCGCCTCCTTGCTCATCAGCAGGATCTGGCCGACGCTCGCGTCGCCGTGGCCGCCGTCGAGCAGCGCGTTGCGGCCCTCGGCCCGGTAGATCGCCGTCGACTCGAGCAGCTTCCAGCCGTCGAGGATCGGCTTGGGGTCGATGCGGGGAGCGCCGCGGCCGGCCGGGCGGATCTCGAACGTGACGTGCGCGGCGCGTCGCCGCTCGAGCTTGCCGATGCGGCCGAGGATCGTGCCGGCGATGACCTTCGACCCGGGCTTCAGCCGCCGGAGCACCACGTCGTCGGCGTCCAGGCCGTAGACGTCGGAGAAGTAGCCCTTGAACGTGGTCAGCCCCGACAGCGAGCCGCCCGCGTCGAGGATCTGGTCGCGCCCGCCGGCGTCGAGGGCGTTCTTTCGGGCGGGGTTGGCGAACAGGCGCTGCTTGCCGGCGGTGGCGGTCGCCGGCGCCTTGGGGCGCGCGTGCGCGCGCTTCTGCCCGTCGTCCTCGGGCCGCTGGATCTGGCGCCCGGCGCTCGCGGGCTCGGTCGGCGCCGGGTCGGGCGCCGGCAGCTCGAGCTCGTCGGCGACCTCCTCCCTGGTGACCCTGCGCGGCTTGGGCACCGGGTGCTCCGTGGCGATCGAGCCGAGGTTGCCGTAGGTGTACGTGTTGCCGTAGGCGTCGCGCAGCATCACGTACCGGCCGAGCCGCTCGCTCTCGCCCATCCGGACGATCCGGCCGTCCTGGACGGCCACGACGGCCGAGCCCTTCCTGGCGAAGATGTCGATCGAGCGGCGATCCGCGTCGCTCTCGACGGGAACGGCCGCGTTGGCGCCGCGCGCAACGCGCCGCTCGGCGTCGCGCTCGGAGATGTCGTCGGCATAGGTCGCCTTCGCGTGGACGGGGAAGCGGCCCTGCGTCAGGCCCGTCAGCGAGCCGACGAAGTCGGCGGGAAGCCCGGCGATGAGCCGCGCCCGCAGCAGCACGGAGTCGACGTACCAGTCGGCGTGGTTGTAGGCGAAGATCGCGCCGCGGAGGTCCTGCTCCGCGCCGGCGGCCCGCAGGTAGCGCGCCGCGGCGAAGATCGCGTCGACGGGGTTGTACGGGTCCTTGCGGCCGTCGTCGTTGGCGTCGACGCCGTAGGCGCGCCACGAGGGCGGCATGAACTGCATCCAGCCGAGCGCGCCGGCGGAGGAGACGTTCAGGTTGCGGCCGTAGTCGGTCTCGATCTCGTTGATCGCCGCGAGGATCTCCCAGCGGATGCCGTACTCGATGCCCGCGGCCTGGTAGATGGGCAGCAGGAACGGTGGGATGCGGAACTTGTCGATGAAGAAGTTCGGGATGCCGATGGCCGCGGGCCCGGGCTCCGCGAGGGTGAAGGTGGGGTTCTCGGGAGTCGGCGCGCCGCCGCGGGTGCGCGTGCGCGGCTCGCTGTCGGCACGGCGCTGGCGTTTGCCCTTCCGGGCCTTACGCTCATCCTCGACCTGAGCCTTAGGCTCTGGTTCGTCGGTGCGCTTCTGCGGCTGCTGCTGCGGCTCGTCCGCCGCGCCGCCGGCCTTGGGGCCGCGCGCCGGGTCGCCGCCGCTCGGGGCGGCCGGCGTCGTCGTGGTGGGCGTCGTGGGCGTCGCCTGCGCAGGGCTCGTAGGCGCCGCGGGCGTCGCCGGGACGGTCTCGACGGGCGGGCTGGGGGCGGGCGGAGGCGCGGACGGTTGAGGGGCGGTCTGCGGCTGTGGCGCCGGGGCGGCGGGCGGCGGCGTGATGTCCTTGACGGAGACGATCGGCGCGGTCACGCCCGGGATCTCGACCTGGCTCAGCGGCGTGCCGGCGGGGACGTCGACCGTCACGGTCAGCGTCTGGCCGCCCGAGAGCGTGACCAGGAGCGTCCGCGGCTGCGCCGTGGCCGACTGCGCGGGCAGCGCAGCCAGCGCGGCCACGACGGCCACGGCGATGATCGCGATGAGCAGCTTGCTCCGGAGCATTTGGGTTGCTTCGGCTACCTCTCTCCAAGGGGCCCGGCGGGCGGCCCGAAGCTAGCACGGGCCCAAGACCGACGGCGCAGGACGCTATCCGGGCGCATCCGAGGCTGCAACGCGCAACCGTCGCCAAGCTCTCGGAGCTTCTCGCGCGCTGACGGGGTCGGGAAAGGCATCGAGACAGGGATAGCGAATCGGGCACGCGACTCCTGCCGCAGGCTCGATCTGCGGTCGAGAGTCATCTCGGATCGATCGGGGGGCATCGGGGTAGGGTGCCCGCATGGCGCCAGAACAAGAAGGCATCACGCAGCGGCTCACGCGGTCGGGCGAGGATGCGCTCGG
>JANJUA010000278.1 GCA_024710825.1 Solirubrobacteraceae bacterium | reverse complement strand
GAGCACACCGAGGAGCTGCTCGGCGACCTCGCTCGCGAGCTCGCCGAGGACGAGAAGCGCCAGCAGCGAAAGCGTCCGCGGACGTGACCACGGCGCTGGTGGCCGGAGCGGCTCTCGTGGCCGCCGGCATCCCGCTGTCGTTGAGCCGCGGTCCCGCGGCGCTCGTCGTCGCGCTCGTGGGTCTCGTGGTGCTCGCGGCCGCCGCGCTCGGCGTCCTGATCGACGGCGCGCCGGTGGGCGCCGCCTTCCACGACGGCGTGGAGCCGCGGCTCGGACTCGACGGCCTCAGCGCCTTCTTCCTGCTCGTGCTCGCGGCGGCCGCCGTGCCCGCGTTCCTGTACGCGTCCGACGCTCTCCGGGACTCGCCGGTGCGCCGGCCGCTCACCGCGCTGACGGCGGCGTTCGTCCTCGCGCTGGTCGGCGTGCTCGCCGCGCGCGACGCGGTCACCTTCCTGGCCTTCTGGGAGCTGATGACGCTCGTCCCGGCCGTCGCGATCCTCGTCGCCCGCCGGGACGCCGCCGTGCGTCGCGCCGTCTTCGTCTACCTCGCGATCACGCACATCGGGGGCGCCGGGGTGTGGGTCGCCATGCTCACGCTGGCCCACGAGCACGCGCTCGGCGGCCGGCTGGCCGCCGACGGCCCGCAGCTGCTGGTTCTGGTCAGCGCGCTGATCGGCTTCGGCACCAAGGCGGGGCTGATGCCCCTTCACGCCTGGCTGCCGCGGGCTCACCCGGTGGCGCCCAGCCACCTGTCGGCGCTGATGTCGGGGGTCATGCTGAAGATCGCCCTCTACGGGCTCGTCCGGGTCGCCTTCGAGTGGGCCGGACCGCCGCCGCTGTGGCTCGGCATCGCGCTGCTGACCGTCGGCGCCGTCTCCGCCCTGGGCGGGGTGCTCTACGCGCTGGTCCAGCGCGAGCTCAAGCGCCTGCTGGCCTTCAGCTCGATCGAGAACGTCGGCATCGTGAGCCTGGCGCTGGGGGCGGCGGCGGTGCTCGGCGCCGAGGGAGAGGCGGCGTGGAGCGCGGTCGCGTTCGGCGCCGCGCTGCTGCACGTGGCCAACCACGCGGCGTTCAAGGGGCTGCTCTTCCTCGGCGCGGGCGCGTTCGCCCACGAGACCGACGGCCTGTCCCTCGACCGCCTCGGCGGCCTGCTGCGGCGCATGCCCTGGACCGGGTGGACCTTCCTGCTGGGCTGCGCGGCCATCGCCGGGCTACCGCCCCTGAACGGCTTCGTCTCGGAGTGGCTGACGCTTCAGTCCCTGCTGCACGTCGGCTACGCCGATGCCGCGGGCGTGTCCGTCGCCGGCGTGCTGGCAGCGGCCGCGCTCGCCGTCACGGCGGCGCTCGCGGTCTTCTGCTTCGTGAAGGTGGCCGGGCTCGTGCTCCTCGGCGAGCCGCGGACGCCTGAGGCCGCGGCGGCGCGGGAGCGCCCGGTCGCCACCCGCGCGGCGCTGGCGCTGTCCGGGGCGTTCTGCGTGGCTCTCGCCGCGACGGCCGGCCTGCTTCTGCCGACCCTGAGCGCCCTCGGCCCCGCGCGCCCCGCACCGGCGGCAGGCATCGACCTCGACCTCCCAGGCACCGGCGGCCTGCCGGCGCTGGGACTCGTCGTCGGACTGACCGCCCTCGTCGCCCTCGTGTGGCGGGTGACGAGCTCGGGGCCCCGCGCCGCCGTCGCGCCGGCCTGGACGTGCGGCCAGCGCGTCGAGCCGTCGCTGTGGTGGACCGGGGCCGGCTTCACCAAGCCGCTGCGACTCATGCTGGAGGCCGTGTACCGGCCCCGGCGCGAGGTTCGGATCGACGAGCGCCCCGGCATCGTGGTCGCCGTCCGTCACCGCTCGGAGGTCCCGCAGCTCTTCGACACGGTGCTCTACGGGCCGGCGCTCCGCGTGGCGCTGCGCGGAGCCGCGGCCGCGCGTCGCCTGCAGTCCGGCAGCCTGCGGGCCTACGTCCTCTATCTGCTCGGGCTGCTGCTCGCCCTACTGGCGCTGCTGCGACTGGGGGTGCTCGGATGACGGCCGAGCAGGCTCTCGCCGGCGCCCTCCAGCTTGCCGGCCTCGGGGTCGCGCCGCTGGCGGCCGGCCTCGTCCAGACCCTCAAGGGACGGCTCCAGGGCCGCCGCGGGCCCGGGCCCTTGCAGCCGTATCGCGAGCTGCGCCGGCTGTGGCGCAAGAGCACGGTCGCTCCCGAGCTCGCCGGGCCGGTGTACCGCCTCGCCCCCGCCGTCGTCGTGGCCTCGACCGCCCTCGCCCTGCTCGTCGTGCCGATCGGCGGGCAGGCGCCGGACTGGGGGCTCGGTCACGACGCCCTGGTTCTGGTCGGCCTGCTCGCGGCCGGGCGCTTCGCCATCGGGCTCGCCACCTGGGACACCGGCAGCGGCTTCGCGCTCATGGGTGCGAGCCGAGACCTGACCTTCGCGGTGTTCGTCGAAGGCGCGCTGCTGCTCGTCATCGTGCTCGCCGCCCTGGCCGCCGGCGGCAGCACCGACCTGACGACGATGGCGGCGGCGGCCGCGGGCGCGGACGTCTGGCGCGAGCCCGCGCATTGGTGCGCCGCCGTGGCCTTCGCCCTGGTCGCCCTGGCCGAGACCGGCCGCCAGCCGGTCGACAACCCCGACACGCACCTCGAGCTGACGATGGTCCACGAGGGCGCGGTGCTCGAGTACGCGGGCCGCGAGCAGGCGGGGCTCCAATGGGCGGCCGCGACCCGACTGTGGATCGTGCTCATGCTGGGCGTCGCGCTGTTCGTCCCGAAGGCCGACGGCTTCGGCGTGCAGCTCGCCGTCACGGCCGTCGCGATCCCCACGCTGTGCGCCGCGGTGGCGCTCACGGAGACCGTCCTCGCCAAGATGCGCATCCTCCGCGTCCCCCTCTTCCTGGGCGGCGGCGCCGCGCTGTGCCTCATCGGGCTGGCGACGCTGCTCGCGACGGGGCCGGCATGAGCCCGGAGGTGCTGTGGGCCCTCGTCGCGCTCGGCTTCGCCGTCGTGGCCGTGCGGCGACGGACGCTCGGGATCGCGCTGCTCGCCGGCCAGTCGCTGCTCCTCGGAGCCCTGGCGATCGCCCACGCGGAGGGCGCGCCCGGCGAGCTCGCGCTGGCGGTCGTCATCCTGCTGGCGCGCGGCGTGGTGCTGCCGGGCCTGCTGCTGTGGGTCGTCCGGGGCACGCGCGAGCCGCGGCGCGTCGCGTCGGAGCGCTTCGTCCTGCACCGGCTCGTGGTGGCGGTGGGGGCCGTCGCGGTCGCCGCGGCGCTCGTCCCGGCGCTGCCGCTCGACGACCCGGGGGCCGAGCACGTCGTCATCGCCCTGCTGGTGCAGGGGATCGTCATCGCGGCGGTGCGACGCGCCGTGGTGTTCCAGGCCGTCGGCTTCCTCGTCGCCGAGAACGGCGTGTATCTGGCCGGCCTGACCGTGGCCGGCGGGGTCCCCGGGGCGCTCGAGCTCGCCCTGCTCTTCGACCTGCTGGCGGTGCTCGCCGTCGCGGCTGCGTTCGGCTCGCGGATCCACGAGCGGTTCGGCAGCAGCGACACCGGACTGCTGCGAGGCCTCCGTGACTGAGGTCCTCCTGGTGGCGATGCTGGCGAGCCCCGTCATCGGCGCGGGCCTCCTGGCGCTGCCGCTGTCCGCGCGGGCGTCGCGGCGGCTCAACGCCGTCCTCGCCGTCGCCGTGGCGGCGGCGTCCGGGGCGGTCGCGGTCGTCGAGCTGACGCAGATCGGCGAGCCGCTGCGCGGAAGCTGGTACGCGATCGACCCTGCGGGCGCCGTCTTCCTGCTCGTCATCGCCGCCGTCGGGCTGATGAGCGCGCTCGCGTCGCCCGCCTACCTGACCGGCGACGCCAGCGGCTTCTTCGCCGGTCGCCGCGCCCGGAGCGCCTACTACGCCGCGCTCTACCTCTTCTGGGCCGCGCTGCTGGCCCTGGCCGCGGTCGACAACCTCGCCGTCGCCTGGCTGCTCGTCGAGGCCACGACCGCCGCCTCCGCTCTGCTCGTCGCCTTCAGCGGTCGGGCGCAGGCGCTGGAGGCCGGCTGGAAGTACCTGGTCCTCACGACGCTGGGGTTGGCGGTCGCGCTGCTCGGGATCATCGTCCTGTACGCCGGGATCGCCGAGGATGGAGCCTCGATCGCCGCGTTGGACTGGGCCCGCGTGCATGCCGCGGCGGCCGGGATCGACCACACCACCGCGGTGGCCGCCGTCGTGCTGCTCCTCGGCGGGCTGGCCGCCAAGGTCGGCTGGGCGCCGGTCCACAACTGGCTGCCCGACGCGCACAGCGAGGCTCCCCCGCCCGTGAGCGCCCTGCTGTCGGCTGCGCTGCTGCCCACCGTCATGCTGATCGCGTGGCGGGTCGAGGCGGCGCTGCGACCGGCGACGGGCGGCGCCGGCTCGGGCCTGCTGCTCGGGTTCGGCCTGCTGTCACTGGCGGTCGCCATCCCGTTCCTGTGGCGGGCGCTTCCGCTCAAGCGGCTGCTCGCCTACTCGAGCCTCGAGCACATGGGCATCCTGGCGCTGGGGATCGGCTTCGTGCACCCGATCGCCACCGCCGGGGTGGTGCTCCACGTCGCAGGACACGCGCTGGCGAAGTCGCTCGGGTTCTACGCGACGATCTCGTTGCTGCGCGCCGATCCGCGGCTGGCCCGACGGGCTCCGCGCGGCCTGGTCGCCACGTCGCGTGGGGCGGCGGGCGCGCTCACGGTGAGCCTCGGATCGCTCAGCGGGCTGCCGCCCTCGCCCCTGTTCTTCAGCGAGGTGCTCATCCTGCTCGGAGGCCTGGCCGCCGGCGAGACGGCAGTCGTCGTCGTCGCGGCCGTGATGCTCGGCCTCGGGTTCCTGGGGCTGGCGCACGCCCTGATCGAGGGGGTCGTCACCGATGCGCCGTCGCGCCGGCGTCCCGCCGTCCCCGGGGAGCGGCGCCTGAAGCTCCTCACGGCGGTCGTCGCCGGCGGACTGCTGGGCTTGTCGGCGACCGTGTGGGCGCTGCCGGGCTCGCGGCTGATCGCCGACCTCATGGGGGTGCTCGGATGATCCACCGACCGGTCGCGGCCGACGGCTGGCGCGCCGCCGTGGGGGAGGCGCTCGCCGAGGGCTGGCGCTTCGCCGGGCTGCACGCGACGCGGGAGGACGCGACGCCGGCGCTGCTGACGGTGCTGACGCGCGGCTCCGACGCGCTCGTGCTCCGCTGCAGGGCGCCCGAGCGTCGCGTCGCCTCGCTCGTCGACCTCGTCCCCGCCGCGGCGTGGGACGAGCGCGAGGCGCACGACCTCCACGGGTGGAGCCTGCCCGGCCACGATCCGCTGCGGCCGCTCGTCGACCACGACGTGCCGGCCGACGCCTGGACGGCGCCGCTGGTCGGCCGCGACGCCTATCGGGTCGCCGTCGGGCCGATCCACGCGGGCGTCATCGAGTCCGGCCACTTCCGCTTCGCGGTCGTGGGCGAGCGCGTCCTGCACATCGACGTCCGGCTCTTCCACAAGCACCGGGGCCTCGAGGCGGCGGCCGAGGGGCACCGCCACACCGAGGCGATCCGCTACGCCCAGCGCGCCTGCGCGGCCGACGCAGTCACCAACGCCGTGGCCTACGCGCAGGCGTGCGAGGCGGCGACCGGGCTGGTCGCGGTCCCGGCCGTCGCGCGCGCCCGGACGCTGCTGCTCGAGCTCGAGCGGCTCTACAACCACGTCAACGACATCTCGGCCATCTGCGCGGGCGTCGGCTTCGCGGCGGGCACCATGCTCTTCACCGCGCTGAAGGAGCGCGCGCAGCGGCTCAACGCCGCGCTCACGGGCCATCGCTTCCTGTTCGACGCCGTGCAGGTGGGCGGGAGTCGGCTGGAGCTCGATGCCCAGGCGGTCGGCGCGGCCCGCGCGGAGCTCGACGCGCTGAGGGCCGAGGTCGCCCGTGGACGCCGCGAGCTGGCCTTCGCGGGCTCGCTCCAGGAGCGCATGGTCGGGATCGGGCGCGTCTCGGCGGGCGAGGTCGTCATGCTCGGCGGAGTCGGCCCGAGCGCCCGCGCCGCCGGCGTCGCGATCGACGCGCGCACCGCATCCCCGCAGCTCGCCTACGACGGCTTCGCGCCCGCCGCGCCCACCGTCCCGACCGGTGACGTCGCGGCGCGCTTCGAGCTGCGCGGCATCGAGCTGGGAGCCACGTTCGAGCTGCTCGACCGCCTTCTGGACGCGCCGCTCGCGCCGGCCGCGTGCGTCGGCGGCGCAGCCGGCGACGGGCTCGGCGTCGCGGTCGTGGAGAGCCCGCGCGGACAGTCGCTCTGCGTGGTCGAGCTCGACGGCGACCGCGTCGGCCGCCTGCACCTGCGCACCGGGTCCTACGCGAACTGGCCGCTCGTCGCGCTCGCCGGCCGCGACGCGCTGCTGCCCGACTTCCCACTCGTCAACAAGAGCTTCGAGCTCTGCTACGCCTGCGTGGACCGCTGATGTTCGTACTGCTCCGCCAGCTTCGCCGCGTACGCCGCGACGCCGACCTCCCGCCGGCGCGGACGCGCGGCTCCCTCGCGCTGCGCCATGTCGACGCCGGCTCGTGCAACGGCTGCGAGCACGAGCTCCAGGCAGTCGCCAACCCCTACTACGACCTGCAGCAGTACGGGCTCGACATCGTCGCCTCCCCGCGCCACGCGGACGTCCTGCTGGTCACGGGCGCGATCACGACCCGGATGGTCGGCCCGCTGCGCGCGGCCTACGAGGCGATGCCCGAGCCGCGGCGCGTGGCCGCGCTCGGAGACTGCGCGCTCGGCTGCGGCGTCCTCGGGGCGGCGGCGGAGCTTGCCGGGCCGCTCGAGAAGATCCTGCCGGTGGCCGCGCGCATCCCGGGCTGTCCGCCGAGCCCCGATCGCATCGCCGAGGAGCTCATCGCGCTGATGCGCGCTAGCCCTTGGGAGGGTCCGGCTCGCTCGGCGCGCCGCCGATCGCGTTGAGGAAGTCGCGGCTCAGGCGGGCGCTGCGCCGGTCGGGCCGGAACCGGTGCTCGGCGCGCGCGAGCTTCTCCGGGCCGTAGCGCCTCCTCGCCCACGGCGAGTCGGGCTTTGCCAGCCGTACGGCGCCCCACGTCCCGGCGAGGATCGGGAAGAACAGGGCGAGCAGGCCGAGCAGGATGCGACCCTTGAAGAAGGTGATGCCGGCCAGCCCCACGGTGACGACCACCCAGACCGCGGTCCCGAGGATCGATCCCGAGTCGTCGAGGCCGTAGGGGCGGATTCCGAGCACGACGAGGCCGGCGAAGACGACCGCGAGGATCACCGCGTCCAGCGAGGCCCGGCCCTCCTCGGCCCAGTAGACGTCCTGCAGGCGCACCCACAGCGCGAACTCGTCGAGCGTGAACCCGGCGCCGACGCCGAAGCCGATGGAGAGGATCTGCCACCACGGCGACTCCAGATCGGTGGCGAACGCCGCGAAGCCGGTGACGAGGATCAGGACGATGCCCCAGACGAGGTGGTGCAGGTGCACGCCGCCCTCGGTCTCGACGCCGCCCGGCCACCACGACACGCTGCGCGTGAGCCGGGCGCTGGTCCGGATGAAGCCGAACGAGCACAGGAAGGCGAGCAGCACGAGGAACGCGGCCGAGCGCCCGGGCTCGCCTCCCGTGTCGGCGAGGTCGACGGTGATGATCGCGAGCGGGCTCACGGCGCATCCTCCTCTCCCACGCCGTTGAGGGTGTCGACGACCCGCAGGAGGTCGCCGGTCCGGTAGAAGTCGACCGCGATCACGTTCGGCATCAGGCCGCGCTCGCGCTGGCACTCCCTCGCGCGCGCCAGCAGCACGTCGTAGGCGTTGACCTTGGCCGCGTTGCTGGGCCGCGGCGCCGGGCTCGTGTCGATCCAGTGGTTCAGCAGGAACAGCGAGGCGTCCGCCGGGCCTCGGTTCTCCGCGCACGAGAGCTCGCCGGGCTTGGTGAAGTGGTACGGGGTCTCCTGCATCAGCTCGTAGGCCGCGTGGTACCACGGATAGGCGTCGCCGCCCGCCTCGTCCTCCGCCATGACGATCACCCGCTCGCCGGAGTCGATCAGCTCCCGCACCGTCGGCCACGGCGGTCCGGCCGGGCCGGTGTAGACGTACGGCATGAGGCCGCTGCTCTCGAACGCGTCGGCGATCTCCGCGGGCGTCGGCCCCTCGTCCTGGATGACGATGATCAGCACCTCGTGCGGGTTGGAGACGACGAAGTCGCGCACCTCGCGCAGCCCGTCGACCAGCTTGGCGGCCCCGAGCTCGCAGAAGCCGTGGCACAGCCAGATCTCCTCCGGCCCCGGCTCGCCGCCCCTGCCGACGATCCGGTCGCGGATGCGCTCGGCGGCCTCGACGCCCTCCTCGCCGAGCTCGGCGACCAGGTCGGCGCGCGTCTTGTCCGGGGCGAGGTTGGTCCGCACGTTGCCGCCGATCCGCTGCCCGTGGTAGGCGTCGATGAGCAGCGCATGGACGCCGTCCCGGAGCTGGTCGCCGAGGAACCGCTCCTGCTGGGCGAAGAGCCAGTCGTCGTTCGTGGCCGCGGACATCGCGTTGTGGGTCCCGGCGAACGCCACCTCGTCGACGGTCCGGTCGCACAGCTCGGCGTGCCCGTTGCAGGTGTCGGGCGCGATCGCCGAGGCCGCCCGGGTCCCACCCGACGCGACGAGCCCGGCGACGATCAGGGCCACGATCGCGACGGCCACCGTCCCGGCCACCAAGGGGCCGACGGCCACGCGGCGGGGCCGTTCCTCGCCGCCCTCGGCGGGCCGCGCCGGCGTCCGCTCGGCGATCATGCGCAGCAGCTCCTCGACGCCCTGGTAGAGCACGAAGACGCCGACCAGCACGAGCGCCGCGTCGAGGACGAAGCGGCGCTCGACGATGATGAGCACCCCGGCGACGACGAACGCGATCGCGCGCAGCGCGCGGCGCCACGGCGTCGCCGGGACGGCGACGACGACGTCCCAGGCGCGGCGCAGCGGCCGGCGCACGTCGACTGGACGCAGCAGCGACGCCGCCGCCGCGGCCGCGACGGTGCCGCAGGCGATCATCACCAGGGCCCAGGTGCGCAGGTCCTGCAGGAAGTGGTCGAAGACAGCGCCGGCGGCGGCCGCCTCGTCCGGCGAGGAGAAGGCCCCCAGCGTCACGGAGCGGCCCACCTGGTAGGCGACGACGACGACGGCGCCCGCCGCGGCGACGCCGACGCCCGCGTGCACGATCCCACGCCGGCGATCCGGCGTGAGCAGCACGCCGCCGATCATCAGCAGCAGCGCGGCGATCGCCAGGACGACCGCGAGGTCCTCGAAGCCGTCCGCCAGCCCGCCGAGATCGAGCGCGTCGGCGCCCTCGGCGCCCGTGTCGAGCTGGATGTCGAGCGAGACCGGCACCTGCTCGGCGAGGTCGGGTTGGAAGCGCTCGATCGCCGCCGCCAGCAGCACGCCGACGTCGGCGAGCGTCAGCGTCGCGGTGTTGCGGTCGTGGGTGAAGACGGTGCGATGCAGGTCGCGCACGGCCTTGTGGAACAGGCCGCGAAACGCGCTCGAGCCGACGATGGCCGACGCGGCGCTCTGCACCAGCGGGCGCACGGCGACGAGGTCGCGGTTCGCGCGCAGGACCGCCTCGTCGGTGATCTTCGTGGCGATCAGGTCGCGGACCGGCTGATCCCCGAGCGCCGCGGTGGCGCGGTCGGCGAACTGGCCGGAGTCGAGGATCGCGGTGCGCGCGTAGCCGGCCAGCAGCGCCAGGACGACGCACAGGGACGCCAGGACGACGAGGGCTGCGGCGGCGATCCTTCGCGTGCTCACGGTTCGGGACCCTACCCTGCCGGCCATGGCTCGCATGCGACTGCCGGGCACGATCGAGCTCCCGTGGGGGCGGCGGCGCCGCCTGCGCGCGGAGCGTCCCACGCAGGTGCTGGGGGCGCTGGCGGTCGCGATCACGGCGGCGGTGCTGCTCGACGAGGCGCGTAGGGTGGCGCGGCGGTCGCCCGAGCCGCTCGCGCCCGCCCAGGCGGCCCGCGAGACGGTCGCGGTCGCCGTCCGCGGCTACCGGCAGGCGTCGCCCCTGGAGACGCGGCTGCTCAACCTCCTGGGGTCGTTCACCGTCACGTTCGCGACCGCGCGCGGCTCGACGTGGCTCATCCGCCGTCGCGGTCGCTTCGGCCCGTTTCGCAACCTCCGGGTCGGCGACGCGCACATCCACCACTTCGTGCCGGGGATCCTGCTCGCGTTCGTCGCCGGCGGAGCGTCGGTCCTCACCGACGACGAGCGCGTCGAGGCGCGGCTGGCGGTGCCCTTCGGCGTCGGCGTCGCGCTGACGCTCGACGAGTCGGCGCTGCTGCTGAAGCTGGACGACGTGTACTGGCACGAGCAGGGGATCGTGTCCCTGCAGATCACGTTCGGCACGCTTCTGCTGCTGTCGGGCGCCGCGCTGGCGCTGCGGACGCTGCGCCGCGGCGAGCGTGAGGGGGACTACGAGGCGGCGG
>JANJUA010000192.1 GCA_024710825.1 Solirubrobacteraceae bacterium | reverse complement strand
CGCCTATGCGACGCGCACGATGGGCGGCAACCTGCTCGGCGACCTGGTTCAGGACGAGGTCCGCCGCCGCGAGCGGCTGGTGGCCTACGACGACGAGGCGGTCTGCCTCGCCCCGTACGCCTCACGCGTCCCCTATCAGCTGATGATCGCGCCGCGCCGCCCCGAGCCCCGCTTCGAGTCCGAGGGGGCGCCCTCGGGAGCCGCGCTCCTGCACGACGCCCTCAACCGGCTCGCCCGCCGGCTCGGCCACAGCCCGCCGCTGAACCTCTGGGTCCGAACCGCGCCGAGCGGAGCGGACCGCTTCTGCTGGCGCATCGACGTGCTGCCGCGGCTCACCCACCTCGCCGGGCTGGAGCTCGGCACCGGGCTGAACCTGAACGTCGTCGCGCCCGAGCGCGCTGCGGCGGAGCTGCGCGACGCTTGATCGGCCTCGTCGTCGCCGTGATCGCCGTCTCGGTGGCCGCGGGGGTGGCGATCGAGCGCCGCTCGCGCATCGACGCCCGCCGCGTCTCGCGGCTGATCGTGCGCTTCGTCCTCTGGTTCGCCGTGCCGTTCGCGTCGTTCTTCATCGTGGCCCGGCTCGAGCTGACCGTGGGGGTAGGCGTCGGGCTGGGCCTGGCGTACGTGGTCCAGGCCGCCGTCGGCGTGGCCGCGTACCTCATCGGCAGCCGGCTGCTCCGCCTGCCCCGGCCCGCCGTCGGGGCGCTCATCTGCTGCGTGATGCTCTCGAACACCGGCTTCCTCGGCGTGCCGCTCGTCGCGGCGCTGCTGGGCCCGGGCGCGCTGGGTCCGGCGGTGGCGTTCGACGCGGCCGTCAGCGGCCCCATGTTCGTCGTGGCCGGCTTCCTCGTCGGCGCGGCGTTCAGCCCCCGGCCCGCCGCCTCGGGGGCGGCGCGACTGCGCGCCTTCCTGCGCAACCCGCCGCTGTACGCCGTCATCGCCGGCCTGCTCGCCCCCGACGCCCTGGCCCCGGACGTCCTCCTCGACGTGGCTCACGTCCTGGTCTACGCCCTCCTGCCGGTGGGGTTCCTGCTCGTCGGCATCACGCTCGCGACCGAGGCCGAGGACGGCGCGCTCGGCCTCCCGCCGAGGCTCGACGCCCCGGTCGCGACGGTCATGGGTCTGCGGCTGGTGCTGGCGCCGCTGCTCATGCTGGTCCTGTCGGCGATGATCGTCGACGTGCCCGATGCGTATCTCGTCCAGGCCGCCATGCCCTCCGCGATCAACTCGCTGGTGCTCGCCCACGCCTACCTGCTCGACCTGCGGCTGGCCGCGGCGGCGGTCACGTGGACGACCGCCGCCGCCCTTCCGATCGCCGTCGTGGCGGGGGCGCTGTGAGGGCGCTCGTGCAGCGCGTGAGCCGCGCGGCCGTGCGCGTCGACGGCGCGGAGGTGGCGGCGATCGGGCCGGGACTGCTGGTGCTGCTCGGCGTCGGCCACGGCGACGACGAGGCGGTCGCCGATCGCGTCGCGGACAAGCTCCGCGCGCTGCGCGTCTTCCCGGACGCCGACGGTCGCATGAACGAGCCGCTCGGCGAGCGCGAGGTGCTGTGCGTCAGCCAGTTCACCCTGCTCGGCGACACGCGCAAGGGCAACCGCCCGAGCTTCGTCGCCGCCGCCGAGCCCGCCCGCGCGAACGAGCTCTACGAGCGCGTCTGCGACCGCCTCGCCGCTCAGCGCGGCGTTTTCGGCGCCCACATGGAGGTCGAGCTGGTCAACGACGGACCGGTGACGCTGCTCGTGGACTACGGTTCGGCCCCCCATGCCCCCTGAGCAACGCATCGTCCCCCGCTTCGCCGCCGAGCCGCCGCAGGAGACCGCCCCCTACGGCCGCTGGGCGGACCGCCTGGCCGCCGAGCTGCGCGACGCGCTCGAGGAGCCGTTCGGCGAGATCGCCTGGTTCCCCGACCGCACCTGGCACGGCCGCACCTACGTGCCCGCCACCGCGCGCACGCCCGACGACCGCGAGGTCTTCGGCGTCGTCTCCTTCCGGCCCGCGGCCGAGGGCGGCGAGCCGGACGCGCTGCGCGCCGTCGTCGACGTGACCGACGAGACGGCGGAGAACAACCCCGACTGGCGCCTCGACCTCTGCGACGAGGTCGTGGGCGGCTGGCGCGGCGAGCAGGGCGCGGTCGCCGCGATGACGCTCGTGTGGGGCGTGCCGCTGGTGCCGGGCGGCGCAGTCGCCACCGCGGAGCTGGCCGACCTCGCCGTCGACCAGTGCACGCTCACCGGAGACGGGCGCTTCACGCTGCTCGCCCCCGACGACTACCGCGGCGACTTCCTCGAGATCAGGCTCTTCAACGCCTCCGGCGAGGAGCTGGCCCGCGAGTCGCTCTACGAGGACGAAGACGAAGACGAGGAGTGAGCCGAATGGAGCTCGAGGAGGCGATCCGCACCCGCCGCACCCACAAGGTCTTCGGGCCGGAGCCGGTGGACCGCGAGACGCTCACCGAGCTCTTCGAGCTGGCTCGCTGGGCCCCCAACCACCACCTGACGAACCCGTGGCGCTTCCGCGTCGTCGGCCCGGAGTCGCGCGCGGCGCTGAGGCGCGCCGCCGGCCCGGAGGGCGCGAAGAAGATCGACCGGGCGCCGACGCTCGTCGTCGTCTCGGTCGTCGGCGACGACGAGGAGGACCTGCTCGCCGCGGGCTGCGCCGCGTACATCGTGCTGCTCGCCGCGCACGGGCGCGGGCTCGTCGGCTATTGGCGCACGCCGGGGGTGCTGCGGACGCCCGAGGGCCGCGACGCCGTCGGAATCCCCGCCGACGAGCGGTTCGTCGGCCTGCTGTATCTCGGAGCGGCGCGCCAGGACAAGGCGCCGCCCCGGCGGGCGCCCGTCGAGGACGTCGTATCGTTCGAGCCCTGACGCGGGCCTCGGCCACGGACCGGCCGGTTGCGATGTTTGGCCTTCACGGAATATGGAAGTTCCTTGACTGGGCGCCTGTCCCGGCGCCCGACGACCTCCGGGGGAGGAGGCAGCGTCCTGTCGAGACAAGCCTGCGGGGCTGAGACGTGAGCGTCGAGACTTTCGAGGCCGCCGAGACCGGCGGGCTCACGAGCGAGAGCGCCGTCCAGGCCCGGACGCCATGGCAGCTCTTCTGGCGCCGCCTGCGCGGCGATCGCGTCGCGCTCGCCGCGCTCGCGTTCATCGTGCTGCTCGTCCTGGTGGCGCTCCTGCAGGCGCCGATCCGCTCGCTGCTGGGCCTGCCCGGCCCGAACGTGCAGAACCCGGCCGCGCTCGACGTGTTCGGCACGCCGACCGGGCCGAGCGCCGAGCATCCGTTCGGCGTCGACACGCTCGGCCGCGACGTCTTCTCACGGGTGCTGGCGGGGGCCGCCGTCTCGCTCCAGGTCGCGCTGATCTCCACCGGCATCGCCGTCGCCGTCGGCACGCTGCTGGGGATGCTCGCCGCCTTCTACGGCGGCTGGGTCGACACGACCTTCTCGCGCATGGCCGACGTGCTCCTGGCCTTCCCGGTGCTGCTGCTCGCGCTAGGGATCGCGGCCGCCTGCTCGGGCGCCGAGGGCTGCGCCGGGGGCCTGATCCAGCCGGGGATCGGCACCGTCGTGTTCACGATCGCGTTCATCAACTGGGTCTTCGTGTTCCGGATCATCCGGGGGCAGACCCTGTCGCTGCGCGAGAAGGAGTACGTCGAGGCCTCGCGTTCGCTGGGCGCCTCGAACCGGCGGATCATCTTCCGGGAGATCCTGCCGAACCTCGTCGCGCCGATCATCGTCTACGCGTCGCTGCTGATCCCGCAGAACATCCTGCTCGAGGCGGCGCTGTCGTTCTTGGGCGTGGGCGTGCAGCCGCCGCAGGCGAGCTGGGGGGCGATGATCGCCGACGCGGTGACCGTCTTCGACACCGCCTGGTGGTTCATGTTCTTCCCCGGCACCGCGCTCCTGCTGACCGTCCTGGCGTTCAACCTCGTGGGCGACGGCCTGCAGGACGCGCTGAACCCGCGCTCCGACCGATGACCTCTCCGAACCGACACAACGTAGAAAGGGAGGACCCATGACCACGCTGCTCAGGCGTGCGGTGGCGTTGCTCGCCCTGCTCGCCCTCCTCGTCGCGGCAGGCTGCGGCGACGACGACGGCGGCTCGACCGAGGCCGGCGACGGCGGAGGCGGCAGCGCCGAGGTCGGCGCGCCCGTGACCGAGACCGCCTCCGACGCCCAGAAGGGCGGCGAGCTGACCGTCCTCTCCGCCGGAGACGTCGACTACCTGGACCCGGGCAAGGCCTACTACGCGTTCTCGTTCATGGTGCTCTATCCGATGCACATGACGCTGTACGCGTTCGAGCCCGGCAACCCGGAGGAGGCGGCGCCGATGCTCGCCGACGGCGACGCCGAGGTCTCCGACGACGGGCTCACCGTCACGGTGAAGATCAAGGACGGCGTCCGCTTCAGCCCGCCGGTCGACCGCGAGGTGACCTCGGCCGACGTGAAGTACGCGATCGAGCGCGCCTTCACGAAGGAGGTCACCAACGGCTACGTCAACTCGTACTTCGCGAACATCAAGGGCGTCGACGCCTTCAAGAAGGGCGACGCCGACGAGATCTCGGGCATCGAGACCCCGGACGACCTGACGATCGTCTTCAACCTCACCCGCGGCGGGCCGCTCGTCGGCGCGCTGTCGATGCCGATCACGGCGCCGGTGCCGAAGGAGTACGCGCGCGAGTTCGACAGCAAGAACCCGTCGACCTACGGCGAGAACCAGGTCACGACCGGCCCGTACATGCTCGACAGCTACCGGCCGGGACGCGAGATCGTGCTGACGCGCAACCCCAACTGGGACGGCGAGCTCGACCCGCGGCCCGCCTACCTGGACCGGATCGTCTTCTCGGAGGGCAACGACGACGCCACGGTGGCGTCCCGGCAGATCCTCGAGGGCAAGGGGATGGTGTCGGGCGACTTCCCGCCGCCGCCCGCGGTCATCAAGTCGACCGTCCAGGGCGACACGAAGGAGCTGATCCAGTTCAACCCGGGCAGCGGCACGCGCTGGGTGTCGATGGACACGACGCGCCCGCCGTTCGACGACCTCAACGTCCGCAAGGCCGTCCTGGCCGGCTTCGACAGCAACGCCATGCGCCTGACGCGTGGCGGCGAGCTGATCGGCGACATCGCCACGCACATGCTCTACCCGGGCGTCAGCGGCTTCGAGGAGGCCGGCGGCATGGAGGGCTTCGGCCTCGACTTCCTCTCCAACCCGAGCGGTGACGAGGAGCTGGCGGCGGAGTACCTCCGCAAGGCCGGCTTCGAGAGCGGCAAGTACGAGGGCCCGCCGATCCTCATGGTCGGCGAGAACGCCGGCGTGGACCAGGCGGCGGCGCAGGTCGCCCAGCGGCAGTTCGAGAAGCTCGGCTTCAAGGTGAACCTGCGGCAGGTTCCGGGCGACACGATGTACACGAAGTTCTGCAACGTGCCGTCGTCGGACACGCAGGTCTGCCCGAACGTGGGCTGGATCCGCGACTTCGCCGATCCGGAGACCGTGCTCGGCCCGACGTTCAACGGCAACAACATCGTGCCGGAGAACAACGTCAACTGGCCCGAGCTCGACGACCCGGCGATCAACAAGGCGATGGACGAGGCATCGGCCCTGACCGATCCGGACGAGCGCGCCCGGGCGTGGGCGGACATCGACCGCATGATCACCGAGCAGGCGCCGCTGATCCCGTGGCTGTGGGACAAGTTCCCCACCATCCACTCGACCGACGTCCAGGGCGTCAACGCGCTGTGGAACCAGGGCAGCTACGACCTGGCGTACACGTCGCTGGCGGGGGCGGGCAGCTAGACGGAGCGGGGCTCCGCCGCCGGCCCGCGCCGGCGGCGGAGGCCGCACCACCGCCATGACGCACTACATCGTCCGTCGACTGCTGTGGATCGTCGTGCTCCTGTTCTTCGTGAGCACGCTGACGTTCGTCGTCTTCTACCTGCTGCCGTCGACCGACCCCGCGCTGCTGCGCGCCGGGCGGTCCAGCGACCCGGAGGTCATCGAGGCGATCCGCGTGCAGCTCGGACTGAACGACCCGATGCTGGTGCAGTACTGGAACTACATGAAGGACATCGTCCTGCACTTCGACTTCGGCTACTCCTACGTCAACAACGCCGAGGTCCGCGACCTCATCCTCGACCGGCTCCCGGCGACCATCTCGCTGGCCGTCGGCGCGGCGGTGGTGTGGCTGGTGCTCGGCATCGGCGTCGGCGTGATCTCGGCCGTGTTCCGCCGCTCGCTCGTCGACCGCCTGGCGATGGGCGGCGCGCTGCTGCTGGTCTCGGCCCCGGTCTACTGGCTCGGGCTCGTGGCGCTGCTGCTGTTCGCCAACGACATCGGGGCGTTCCCGCTGTTCGAGGGCTCCGGCTCCTACGTCCCGCTCACCGAGGACCCGGCGCAGTGGTTCGCCTCGCTCATCATGCCGTGGTTCGTGCTCTCGGCGACGTTCGCGGCGATCTACGCCCGGCTGCTGCGCGCCAACCTGATCGAGACGCTCTCGGAGGACTACATCCGCACGGCGCGCGCCAAGGGCCTCTCGGAGCGCCGCGTCATCTTCAAGCACGGGCTGCGCAGCGCGATCACGCCGATCGTGACGCTCGCGGGCCTGGACATCGGCGTCCTGCTGGGCGGCGCGATCCTCACCGAGACCGTGTTCAACATCCCCGGCGTCGGGCGGCTCTCCTACGACGCGATCACGCGCGGAGACCTGCCGATCGTCCAGGGCACCGTGCTCTTCGGCGCCTTCTTCATCGTCGTCCTCACCCTGGTCGTCGACGTCGTCTACGCGAAGCTCGACCCGCGGGTGCGCTACCGATGACGGCGCTGCTCGAGGTCGAGGACCTGCGCGTCTCCTTCCGCACGGCCGACGGGGTCGTGAGCGCGGTCGACGGCGTCTCCTTCTCGCTCGAGGCCAACCGGACGCTCGGCATCGTCGGCGAGTCGGGCTCCGGCAAGAGCGTGACCGGGCTGACGATCATGGGGCTCTCGCGCGGAGAGTCGACGGACATCTCCGGCAGCGTCCGCTTCGAGGGCGACGACCTGCTCGCCGCGGACGACCGGCGCCTGCGCGCCGTACGCGGCGACGACATCGCGATGGTCTTCCAGGATCCGCTGTCGGCGCTGCACCCGTTCTTCACCGTCGGCGACCAGCTCGTGGAGGCGGTGCTGGTGCACCGGCGCGTCGGCAAGGGCGAGGCCCGGCGCCGGGCGCTGGAGCTGCTCGGGCTCGTCGGCATCCCGGCCGCCGAGCGGCGGATGAGCGCCTACCCGCACGAGCTGTCCGGCGGGATGCGCCAGCGCGCGATGATCGCGATGGCGCTCATCAACGATCCGCGGCTGCTGATCGCCGACGAGCCGACGACGGCGCTCGACGTCACGGTCCAGGCGCAGATCCTCGAGCTGATCCGCGAGCTCCAGGCCGAGCGGGAGATGGCGGTCATCCTCATCACGCACGACCTCGGCGTCGGCGGCGGGGGCGCCGACGAGGTGGCGGGCCTGTACGCGGGGCGGGTCGTCGAGCGCGCGAGCAACGAGGCGATCTTCGAGGCGCCCCAGCACCCGTACACGTGGGGGCTGCTGCAGTCGATCCCGAAGATGACCGACGAGCGGGCCGACGAGCTGGTGCCGATCCCCGGCCGGCCACCGAGCCTGATCGCGCCCCCGAGCGGCTGCCGCTTCCATCCGCGCTGCCCCTACGCGCGCCCGTCGCACTCGCGCATCGACCCGCGGCTGGAGCCGGTCGGCGCGGAGCCCGGGCACGAGGTCGCGTGCCTGCTGCCCGAGCGCGTGCGCCGCAACCTGTGGGCCAGGCTGCGCGCCGGCGCCACGCCGGCGGAGGCGCGCGGCGTGGCCGAGGACCCGGTGCTGGACGAGTCCGAGCGGGAGGCCGCGCCGTGACCGACACGCTGATGTCGGTCTCGCACCTGACCAAGCACTTCCCGCTGACGGAGGGTGTGGTGTTCCAGCGCGAGGTGGCGCGCGTGCACGCGGTCGACGACGTGAGCCTGGAGGTGCGCCGCGGGGAGACGCTCGGGCTCGTCGGCGAGACCGGCTGCGGCAAGAGCACCATGGCGCGGATGATGGTGCGGCTGCTCGATCCCACCTCGGGCACGATCTCCTACGAGGGCGAGGACGTCACCGCTGCGTCCGGGGCGCGGCTCAAGCGCCTGCGCCGGGAGATGCAGATGATCTTCCAGGACCCCTACTCGTCGCTGAACCCGCGCAAGACGATCGGGTCGATCATCGCCGAGCCGTTCGCCATCCACGGCCTGCTCGGCTCCGACGGCGCCCGCCGGCGCCGCGTGCAGGAGCTGATGGAGCAGGTGGGGCTCAACCCCGAGCACTACAACCGCTACCCGCACGAGTTCTCCGGCGGTCAGCGCCAGCGCGTCGGCGTGGCGCGCGCGCTCGCGCTCGCGCCGAAGCTGATCGTCGCCGACGAGCCGGTCTCCGCGCTGGACGTGTCGATCCAGGCGCAGATCCTCAACCTGCTGCGGGGCCTCCAGCGCGAGCTCGGGCTGACGATCGTCTTCATCGCGCACGACCTGTCCGTGGTGCGCCACATGTGCGACCGGGTGGCGGTGATGTACCTCGGCAACCTCGTGGAGCTGGCCGACTCCGACACGCTCTACCGCCACCCGCGCCACCCGTACACCGGCGCGCTGCTGTCAGCCGTGCCGGTCGCGGCGGCCCGCTCGACGGTGCGCCGCGAGCGGCAGGTGCTCGAGGGCGACCTGCCGAGCCCCACCGATCCGCCGCCCGCCTGCCGCTTCCACACCCGCTGCCCCAAGGCGCAGGAGATCTGCCGGGTGCAGGCGCCGCCGCTGACGCCCAAGGACGGCGGCGCCCTGGCCGCCTGCCACTTCCCGCTCGCCGACGAGGAGGCCTCGGCCATCGTCCCCACGGCCTGAGGCGAGCGATACGCTGGCCGCGAGCCCCGATAGCTCAGCCGGATAGAGCGTCCCCCTCCTAAGGGGAAGGCCGCTGGTTCGAATCCAGCTCGGGGCGCTGCGCCGTACGCTGGGCGCATGCGGCGACCCGGCCGTGAGCTCGCCCTCGATGCGCTGCGCCCGCGCCTGGGGGCCGCGGTGGTGGGCGTGGCGATCGCCCTCGCGCTCGTGGCGGGCGTGACCGCGGCGATCGGGCACGTGGCCGAGTGGTCGCGCCTGCGCCGCGACCTGGACGCGATCGCGCCGGGCTGGGTGGCCGTCGCCGTCGGCGGGCTGGCGGTGGCCTACGTCGGCTACGTCCTCGCCTATCGGAGGATGGCGGCCGTGGACGACGGCCCCGAGCTGTCCGCCTGGACCGTGACGCGGGTGGTCGCGCTTGGCTTCGGCGCGACGGTGCTCGGTGCGACCGTGGGCGGCCTGGCGGTCGACTACTGGGCGCTGCGGCGGGCAGGGTGCTCGACGCACGACGCCGTACGGCGGGTGCTCGGCCTCAACACGCTGCAGTGGGCCGCGCTGGGGGCGGCCGCCGCGGTGGCCGGCGCCGCGGCGCTCGC
>JANJUA010000164.1 GCA_024710825.1 Solirubrobacteraceae bacterium | reverse complement strand
CTATCATGCACCCTCTCGCGGCTGTAGCTCAGTTGGCTAGAGCGTCTGCTTGCCATGCAGAAGGTCGAGGGTTCGAGTCCCTTCAGCCGCTTCGGAAAGCCCGCGTTTGCGGGCTTTCTGCGTTTCAGGGCGAGGCCCGCCCGCTGACGAGCACGGCTCCGCACACCATCCTCATGCCGGCACACCACGTCCTGGGACTTCACTGACGCTGCCGCGCTTGGTTGGCGCGATGCTGCTCACGGGCGCGCCGGCTCGGCGATGGCGCGCAGCCAGAGCTCGATCGCGGCGCCGATCGCGTGCGGATGGTCTTCCTGGAGGTAGTGGATGCCCGGGCCGACGTGGACGCTCGTGAGGTTGGCGAGGTGGGCCTTGGCCCAGTCGACGAGGGGCGGCGGGATCAGCACGCCGGGATCGGCGTGCACGAGCAGCTTCGGCAGCGGCGTGCGTTGCAGCCAGGCCGCGTAGGTCTCGATCGTGGCGTGGACGTCGACGGGGTGACCGGCGATCGGGATCTCGTTCGGCCAGCGCCACAGCGGCGTTCGCGCGGACTCGTCACGGAACGGCTTCCGGTAGGCATCGAGCTCGCCGTCGCTGAGCGTCCGCATGACCGATGCGGGCAGCACGCGTTCGATGAACTGGTTCTCGCGGACGAGCCGCTGCCAGCCGACGTCCGGGGTGCGGAACGCCCGGAAGTCGTCGCGTAGCTCCGCCGGGAACACCTCGTAGCCGGGCGCGGGCATGAGGAACGCCTCCATGAAGGCCAGGCCGCGCACCCGTGGCTCGTGGCGCGAGGCCCAGTCGAACCCGAGGGCCGAGCCCCAGTCGTGAAGCACCAGCGTCACGTCGTCGAGCCCGAGCTGGTCGATGGCGGCTTCCAGGTAGCGAGCGTGGTCGAAGAAGCGGTACGCGATCTGCGGCTTGTCCGATGCGCCCATTCCGATCAGGTCGAGCGCGATGCAGCGACCGGCGGGAGCCACCAGCGGGATCACGTTGCGCCACAGGTACGACGAAGTCGGGTTGCCGTGCAGGAACAGGATCGGCGCTCCCTCACCGGCTTCGATGAAGCGCATGGTCGAGCCGAGGACCTCGACCTCCTGGTAGGCGAACGGGAACTCGGGCGAGATCGGCGGCTGGCCGGACACAAGCTGTGAAGAGGGCATGGCGCCACGCTAGAGACGGACTGGGACGTCGAGTAAGGTCCAGCTCGTTGTCGAAATCGGGTACCAGGGCACCGGGAATCGAGCTGCCGATCGCGCTGGACCGCGGTCGCGGGTCGATCCGGCGGCAGCTCGAAGACGCGCTGCGAGCCGCGATCCGCGATGGAACGCTGTCGGGCGGAACCGCGCTGCCGTCGTCGCGGGTGCTGGCCGGTGACCTCAGTGTCTCCCGGCGCCTGGTCGTCGAGACCTACGCGCAGCTCACGGCCGAGGGCTACCTGGTCACCGCGCCGCGCGCTCGCACGTGCGTGAGCGAGCTCGCGGCGGCGCCGGCCGCGACCGCACCGCGCGCTACCGCGAACGCTCCGCTCTACGACCTCCGCCCCGGAACCCCGGATCTCGGGGGATTCCCGCGGGGCGCATGGCGTCGCGCGCACGCGGCGATCCTGCGCGACGCGCCAGACGACGTGCTGCGCTACCCCGATCCGCGCGGCGCCCCGGAGCTGCGCGCGGCCGTGGCGGAGTACCTGCGCCGCGTCCGGGCCGTCGTCTGCGACGGCGACCGCGTCGTCATCTGCAGCGGCGTCCGCGAGGCGATCAGCATCCTGGCGGGCGTGCTCGCCGACGCGATCGGCGTGGAGGACCCGGGACCGCACGAGCGTGGCGAGATCCTCACCGCCGCCGGCAGCAGGCCGCATGCGCTGCCGGTCGACGGTCGCGGGCTCTGCACCGACGGGCTCGTCGACGCGTCCCTGGCCGCGGTGCTCGTGACTCCGGCCCACCAGTTTCCCACCGGCGTCGCGCTCGCCGCCGAGCGGCGCGGCGAGCTCACCGCGTGGGCAAGCCACGGTCGGCTCGTGATCGAGGACGACTACGACGCCGAGTTCCGCTACGACCGGACGCCGCTGAGCGCGCTCCAGGGTCTCGCGCCCGAGCACGTCGCCTATGTCGGAAGCGTCAGCAAGACGCTGTCGCCCGCCCTGCGGCTCGGGTGGCTCGTGCTGCCGGCGTGGCTCGTCGAACCGTGCGTCGAGGCCAAGCGCCTCCGCGACGGCGGCACGCCGACGCTTCCGCAGCTCGCCCTCGGCCACCTGATCTCGAGCGGCGAATACGACCGGCACCTACGTCGCGCCCGTCGCCGCTACCGCGCCCGCCGCGACGCTCTCCTGCGCGCCATCCGCCGCCACCTGCCCGCAGCACAGGTCACGGGGATGTCGGCCGGACTGCATGTTCTCGTCACGCTTCCGTCCGACGTCGACATGCGCGCCCTCGACGACGGCGCGGGCCGACGACGGCTGACGATCGCCTCCGTCGGACAGTTCCGGCTCGCGCCTCGGACGGACGATCGCGCCCTGGTCATCGGGTACGCCACCCTCAGCGACGCCGACCACGCCATGCGGCTCCTGGCTGAGGCGGTCGCCGACGCCACCGGATGACCCGGTCTGTCGAGTGGGCCGGGTGGGACTCGAACCCACGCCCTACGGATTATGAGTCCGCTGCTCTGACCAACTGAGCTACCGGCCCGAGACGGCCGAGCCTAGCGCCCGCGCGAGGTCGCACAGGAAGTCGGCCTGGGCGGCGGCCGGGAAGTCCCTGCCGTGCGGTGGGAGCAGAGCGAGGGTGGCGATGTCCACGCCCGCGTCGAGGTAGCGCCGCACGCCGTCCGCGCACGCGCGCGCGGACCCGGTGACGAACAGGTCCGCGATCAGCCGGTCCGGGACGGCCGCGACGGCGGCGCGGCGGTCGCCGCGCTCCCACGCCTCCAGGAGCGACGCCAGCAGCGGGCCCCGTCCGAGGCGGCGCTGGAAGCTCGTGTAGACCGGGACGGTCAGGTAGGCGGCGACGTGGCGGCGCGCGGCCATCTCGGCCGCCTCGTCGGAGCCGGGGACCACGAAGACACGCGCCTCGACCACCAGCGGCGCGTCCACGATCCGCTCGACGTCCGCGTTCTCGGCTCGGATCCGCCCGACGTCGTCGGGCGACAGGAAGTTCAGCGCCACGCCGTCGGCCTCGGCGGCGGCGAGGCGCTGCATCCGCGGGCCGAGCGCGGCGACCACGAGCTCCGGCGGGACGCTCGGCCGACGGGCGAGGCGGAAGCCGCCCTCGGGCGCCCGCCCACCATCATGGAGCACCGCCCGTAGGAAGCGCAGCGTCTGCGCGACCCGCGTGTAGGGCCGTGCGAACGGGATGCCGTTGAAGTCCTCCACCACCCGGTCGGAGCCGGCGCCGATGCCGAACCGGGCGCGGCCCGGAGCGGCCTCGGCGAGCCCGGCCGCGGTCATCGCGAGGATCGCCGGCCCTCGCGTGAACGCGGAGACGACCGAGCATGACAGGGTCAGGCCCGGCTCCCACGCCGACGCCAGCAGGAGCGGGCTGAGGCCGTCGAGGGCGTTGACCTCCATCGAGGAGACCTCGGAGTACCCAGCGGCCACCAGCCGCGCCAGCGGCTCACGGTGCTCGTGGAGCTCGAGGCCCTCGAACGGGACCGTGACGCCCACGCGGCCGCCCGTCGGCTCCGAGGAGCCCGCGCCGGCCCTCACGCCTGCGTCACGTCCGCGACCGCACGCTGAAGCTCGCCCACCGACATGGCGCCCTCGAACCGGTGGCGCACGATGCCCTCGCGGTCGATGACGAAGATCCACGGCTCCGTCGGCAGCCGCCACGTCGCGACCTGGTCGGTGAACCCGTTCGCCACCGAGTTGTCCTTGTAGATCTCCTGCTGGATGAACGCGACCTCGTCGCCGTAGTCGGCCTGGACCTGCATGGCGACGTCGACCACGGGCCCGCAGATCCGGCTGGCGCAGAGCTGCGGCGTCGCGAACGCGAGGACGACCGGCTTCTGCCCGAGCACGTCCGCGAGATCGTCCTGGAGCATCGGCTCGGCAGGCGGGACGCGCGTCGAGATCTTCGTGGCGTCGCCGCCGACGGAGGTGATCGTCGGCGTGTGCACCTCGATCGCCGGGTCGCCGACGTCCGGCGGTCGGCCCTTGGTGCCCTTCTTCGGCACCGGGATCTCGAAGCCGGTCGTCGCGACGACGCGCCCGTCGAGACGGGCGACGCCCGTGATCACCGGCTTGCCGGCCCGGCGGATCGGCACTTCGGCGACGTAGATCGACTTCACGTCGCCCGGGTCGCTGTTCTGCGCGCGGAAGTTCGTCTTGACCTCGAGCGACTCCGTCCGCGCGACGTACGGCCCGCGGGCGTTGGTCCCGTCGTGATCGGTCGTGTAGATCGCCAGGTCGGCCCCGTTGATCATCTTGTTGGCGTCGTCGCGCAGGACGAAGCCCATGCGGTTGGTGCCGACCGAGAGGGTCGTCATCGTCGGCTCCAGGTTCGGCCCCTTCGGCAGGCCGTCACGGAGCG
>JANJUA010000129.1 GCA_024710825.1 Solirubrobacteraceae bacterium | reverse complement strand
AGCGGCAGCCAGAACAGGACCACCCGGTAGGCGAGCACGGCGGCGGCCGCCGTGGCGGCGGGCGCGCCGAACACGACCAGCGTGCCGATGAGCCCGCCGTCGATCCCGCCGATCCCGCCGGGGATCGGCAGCAGGCCGCCGAGCTGGCCGATGAGATAGCCCATGAGGATCGTCGTCAGGGGAACCGAGGCGCCGAACGCCTCGAACGTCGCCCACAGGACCGCGTTGTCGAAGATCCAGTAGCCCAGGGCGCCGCCGATCACCAGCAGGTTGCCGCGCCGCACGATCGTCAGCGCCTCCCCCGTGCCGCCCACCAGCGCCGCGCGCACGGCGTGGGTGGCGCGCCGCGCGCGGCCGGCGTCGGCGCGCGGCACGTCGCCCACCCCGAGGCGCGGGACGAGCAGGACGGCCACGATCAGCAGCGCCGACAGCGCGGCCGGCACCGCCGTGAGCCACAGCGGCTGGTCGCCCAGCAGCCCCACCGCCATCGCCGCGCCGAGCACGGCCACGGCGACGAAGTTCACGCTGCTCTTGATGAGGAAGAAGGCCACCGACCGCCGCGCGATCCGGTTGGCCTCCATGCCCACCTGGTGCAGCGCCCAGGCCCCGAGCGCGAGGCCCGCCGCCCCGCTGGCGGGGACGATCGAGCCCACGCCGAGCTCCGACCAGGCGATCTTCGAGCTCAGCCGCCACGACATCGTCCGGCAGAACACCGGACGGAACATGACGACGTAGGACAGGCAGGAGAGCAGCTCGAGCCCGATGGCGACAGCGATCCACAGCGGGCGGGCGTCGCCGAGCTTGGAGCTGACCTCGTCGAGGCCCGGCGCGAACAGCACGACCAGCAGCAGCACGCCGAGCAGGGCGACCACCTGCAGCGCCCGGCGGGCCAGCGTGCGCGGCTCCAGCTCCGCCGGGAGCGCCGTCGCGGACGCCGAAAGCTTCACGTCTTCAAGTATGGCAAGCCTCCAACATCCGTCGCGGGCCGCGGCGCACCTACGTCGCACGGTACCCCGCCCCGTTAGGGTCGCTGCATGTCCCGCTCCACGCTCGTCGCGGCGCTCGCCCTTCTGGCCGCCTGCGCGCTCCCCGTCACCGCCTCGGCCGCCCCGAAGCACCACGCCAAGCCGAAGGCCAAGCTCTACGTGTCGATCGGCGACTCGTACGCCACGGGCTACCAGGCCACCGGGGTCCGCCAGGGCGGCCCGACCACCAACGGCTTCGCCAACCAGCTCCCGGCGCTCGCCAAGCGCCGCGGCCACAAGCTCAAGCTCGTGAACTTCGGCTGCGGCGGCGCGACCACGACGTCGATCCTGCACAGCGACGGGTGCGCCGAGTCGGCTCGCGCCATCGGGGGACCCCGCTACGACGTCCCGCAGATCGAGGCCGCCGAGCGCTTCGTCCGGCGCAACCGCAAGCGGGTCGCCCTCGTCACCGTCTCGATCGGCGGCAACGACGTCACCCGGTGCGCGTCCGGCGGGGTCGATCCGATCCCGTGCGTCGCCGGCGCGGTCTCCGACCTCGAGGCCAACGTCGGCGAGGTCGCCCGACGGCTGCGCGCCGCCGGCGGCAAGAAGGTCCGGATCGTCGGCACGACCTACCCCGACGTGATCCTCGGCGCGTGGACGAGCGGCCAGCCCGCCGACCAGGATCTCGCCCGGCTCTCGGTCGTGGCGTTCCAGACGCTCATCAACCCGACGTTGAAGAAGGCCTACGAGGCGGCGGGCGGCACGCTGGTCGACGTCACGGCGGCGACGGGCGCCTACGGCTCGCTCGACGCGACGACCACGTTCGACCCCTACGGCGTCGTCCCGGTGCCCGTCGCGGAGGTCTGCCGGCTCACCTACTACTGCGAGTTCCGGGACATCCATGCGCGCACGGACGGCTACCGGATCATCGCGGAGCTCGTCGCCGACACGCTGCCCAAGCGCCGCCGGTAGCGCTCAGGCGGCCTCGCTCGCGGGGGGCCGGCGAGGACCGATCGCCGTCCCCCGCAGCACCAGCCACGACAGCCACACCCCGACGACGAACAGCGGGACGCCCATCGCCACCTTCGCCGTGCCGAGCGCGACGAGCGCGCCGGCCAGGTACAGCGGCAGCTGCACGGCGATCCGCAGGAGGAACAGCGCGACCCAGATCCAGCTCGCCCGCGAGTAGGCGCGCAGACGCTGCGGGTCGTCGCGCCAGGACCCGTCGGTCTTCCCGTTCAGCGCGTTGACGATGACGCCCAGCAACGGCCAGCGCACGACGATCGAGATCGCGTAGGCCCCCGCCCAACCGATGTTCAGCAGCAGCCCCGGCAGGAAGAAGTCCTCCGCCTTGCCCGTCTTGGAGGCCACATACCCGGCGATCGCCACGCCCAGGACGCCGGAGATCGCGTAGATCGGCGTCTGGCGCCGCACGATCCGCGCGAGCGCCAGGACGATCGCGAGGCCCACCGCGACGATCGCCGCCAGCCGCGTGTCGTGACCGCTGGCGAGCACGGCGACGATGAACGCGATCGCGGGAAGGGTCGACTCCGCGATCCCGAGCGGGCCGCCGACCGATGCCAGCAGCCCGTCGACGGTGGGCGGCTCGTGGCGGGTCATGATGGGTGCGTGCTGCTGCGGGGTCACGGGGCCATGATGCCGCACGCGCGCTACGTTCGGTCCCATGCGCGACCAGAGCATCCGCGGCGACACCATCCGGCTGGGCCAGCTGCTGAAGCTCGCCGGGGTCGCCGACTCGGGCGCCGAGGCCAAGCTGCTGCTCGGCGACGGCGGCGTGCTCGTCAACGGCGAGCCCGAGCTGCGCCGTGGGCGCCAGCTCCACGCCGGCGACGTCGTGGTCGCCGCCGGCGACACGATCCGCGTCAGGACGTCGCGCTCTCCCGCCGGGTGAGTCCCGGCCACCGGCCGGGTAGCCACCGCTCCAGATGCGAGAGACCAGCGACACCGGGCGCGTCGGCGCCGCCGGGGTGCAGCGGCTGTGGCTGGAGCACCGCGCGACCGGCGACGCGCGCCTGCGCGACCGCCTCGTGCTGTCGCTCGCGCCGATGGTCAAGTTCATCGTCTACCGCAAGGTGCGGGCGCTGCCGGAGCACGTCGACGTCGAGGACTTCCTGTCGGTCGGGCTGGAGGCGCTGCTCGTCTCGATCGACCGCTACGACCCGGCGAAGGGCGCCACGCTGGAGCAGTACGCGTGGACCCGCGTCCACGGCGCGGTGCTCGACGAGCTGCGCCGCCACGACTGGGCGCCGCGCTCGGTGCGGCGCTGGGAGCGCGACATCGAGCGAGCGGTCGAGGACTTCGCCGGCGTCCACGGCCGCCGGCCGTCGCAGGCGGAGCTCGCCGCGTCGCTCGGCTGCTCGCTCGAGGAGCTGCGTGAGCACCGCGAGGACATCGCCGGCTCGAGCCTCACGTCGCTGAACGCGGTCGTCCTCTCCGACGAGGGCGCGGAGATCGAGCGCGTCGAGACCGTCGCCTCGTCCGACGAGCGCCTGGATCCCGAGGCGGCCGCGATCCGCTCCGCCGCCGCGGCCCGCTTCCGCTCCGCGTTCGCGGCCCTGCCGCAGCGCGAGCGCGAGATCGCCGTCCTGCTCTACGTCAGGCACCTGACGATGGCCGAGGTCGGTCAGGTGATGGGCGTGTCCGAGAGCCGCGTGTGCCAGCTCCACGGCCGCTCCAAGCGCCGTCTGCGCGAGTCGCTGGCCGACGACGCGGCGCTGTTTCACCTCGTGGCCTGAGCGTGGCCGTGGCTAGAGGCCGCGCAGGAACGCCAGGCGCTCGCGGAGCCGCTCGGCGCGGACGCGGACGTCGCCGAAGAACGTGCCGCCGCTGAGCACGATGCGCGGCGCTCCGGTCGGCGCCGACAGACCCGCCGACTGGCGCACGTCGCCGAAGAAGACGCGGGCGCGCACCTCGACGAGCACGCCCTCGGGCACGAGCAGCTGCACGTCGCCGAAGACCGTCCCGGCGTCGATCTCGATCTCGTCGCCGGTGACCTGCGCCTCGCGCAGGTCGAGCACCACGTCGCCGAACACGGACTCCCAGCGGCTGCTGCGCGGCACCACCCAGCGGCCGGAGCGCCGCAGGTCGCCGAAGACCGCCGACGTCTTGCTCGACACGGTGACAGTGTCGGCGGGGGCCGGGGCCAGCGGCCCGGCGGGTGACGGCAGGTCGGCGGTGAGCGCCGACAGCTCGCGGCGGGTCGCCGCCCCGCCTGCCGCCTCGAGCCGATCGGCCAGCTCCTCGAGCGACAGGCGTCCGTCGGCGGCGGCGTCGCGCAGCTGGTCCATCGTGGCGTCGCGCTCGGCATCGGAGGCGCGGATCGGCACGTCGTCGGTCACCGCGCCCCACGCTACCGGGCACCGCCCAACCCTGACGTTCGTGTAGGGTTTGCCACCGCCCAGCCGCGAGGGCCCGCGGTCGCAGGCGCGATCCGGCCTCCCGGCCCACCCTCCCTCGAAGGAACAGCCCTGCCCCGCCTCCCCGCGGCGCGCCTCCTGCGCGTCGAGCTGCTCGCCGGCCTCGTGGTCGCGCTCGCGCTGATCCCCGAGGCCATCTCGTTCTCGATCATCGCGGGCGTCGACCCCCGCGTGGGTCTCTACGCCTCGTTCACGATGGCGGTCGCGATCGCGCTCACCGGCGGCCGCCCGGCGATGATCTCGGCCGCGACGGGCGCGATGGCGCTCGTCGTCGTCTCGCTCGTCGACGAGCACGGCGTCGAGTACCTGCTCGCCGCCACGATCCTCGCGGGCCTGCTGCAGGTCGTCCTCGGCGCGCTGGGCGTCGCGAAGCTCATGCGCTTCGTCCCGCGCTCGGTCATGACCGGCTTCGTCAACGCGCTGGCCATCCTCATCGCGCTCGCGCAGCTCCCCCATCTGGTCGGCGAGGGGCCGCTGGTCTACGTCCTCGTCGCGGCCGGCCTGGCGATCATCTACCTGGTCCCGCGCCTCACGACGGCGGTCCCGGCGCCGCTCGTCGCGATCGTCGTCCTCACCGCGGTCGTCGTGGGCGCCGGCCTGACCGTGCCGGACGTCGGCGACGAGGGGCGCCTCCCCGACGCCCTGCCCGTCCTCGGCATCCCGTCCGTCCCGTTGCACCTCGAGACGCTGACGATCGTCGCTCCCTACGTGCTGACGCTCGCCGTGGTGGGGCTGCTCGAGTCGCTCATGACCGCCAAGCTCGTCGACGACATCACCGAGACCACCTCGGACAAGGACCGCGAGTCGCGCGGCCAGGGCATCGCGAACGTCGTCACGGGCCTGTTCGGCGGGATGGCCGGCTGCGCGATGATCGGCCAGACGATGATCAACGTCCGGGTGAGCGGGGCGCGCACCCGGCTCTCCACCGCCTCGGCGGGCATCTTCCTGTTGGCGCTCGTCGTCGGGCTCGGCTCGGTCGTGGCGGTCATCCCGATGGCGGCGCTCGTCGCCGTCATGCTCCTCGTCGCCGCCTCCACCTTCGACTGGCACTCGATCGCCCCCGCCACCATGCGGCGCATGCCGCTCGGAGAGACGCTCATCATGCTCGTCACGGTCGCCGCCACCGTCGCGACGCACAACCTCGCGATCGGCGTCGGGCTCGGCGTGCTGACCGCGATGGCGGTCTTCGCCCGCCGAGTGGCGCACCTCGTCGACGTCGACCGCGTCGTCGACCCGGACGGCACCACGAGCATCTACGCGGTCAGCGGCGAGGTGTTCTTCGCCTCCGACCAAGAGCTGATCGACGCGTTCGACTACGCCGACGACCCGCCGAACGTCCTGATCGACCTCTCCCGCGCCCACCTCTGGGACGCGTCGGCCGTGGCGGCGCTCGACGCGATCGAGCGCCACTACGCGCGCCACGGCGTCGAGGTCGAGATCACCGGCCTGAACGACCGCAGCCAGGAGCTGCACCGCACCCTGTCCGGCCAGCTCGAAGGAGCCCATGCATGAACGCCGCACTGCTGAAGATCGGCGAGGTCGCCGAGCACGTGGGCCTCTCGCTGCGCACCGTCCGCTACTACGAGGAGATGGGCCTCGTCGAGCCGGAGCGCCGCAGCGACGGCGGCTTCCGCCTCTACGCCGAGGCGCAGGTCGACCGGCTCGAGCTCATCAAGCACATGAAGCCGCTCGGCTTCAGCGTGCAGGAGATGCGCGATCTGCTCGACGCGCGCGACGGCGGCGACGCGGTCTCCGCCGCGCGGCTGGAGGCGTTCGCCGAGGACGCGGCGCGCCGCTGCGCCGAGCTGCGCGAGCAGCTCGCCCGCGCGGAGGCGTTCGCGGCGACGCTGCGGGAGGCGATCCGATGAGCGCGATCCTCGAGGAGGCGGCGCGGCGGCGGACGTTCGCGATCATCTCCCACCCGGACGCCGGCAAGACGACGCTGACGGAGAAGCTGCTCCTCTACGGGGGCGCGGTCACCGAGGCGGGCGCCGTGGGCGCCGCGCGCAAGGGCCGCCGGGCGGCGACCTCGGACTGGATGGAGATCGAGCGCCAGCGCGGCATCTCAGTGACCAGCACGGTCCTGCGCTTCGCCTACCGCGACGCCATCGTGAACCTGCTCGACACGCCCGGGCACCACGACTTCTCCGAGGACACGCTGCGGGTGCTCGCGGCGGCCGACTGCGCGGTGATGCTGCTCGACGCGGCGCGCGGCGTGGAGGCCCAGACCCTGCGCCTGTTCGAGGTCGCCCAGGCGCGCGGGATCCCGCTGCTGACGTTCGTCAACAAGTACGACCGGCCGGGCCTGGAGCCGCTGGAGATGCTCGACCACATCGAGTCGGTGCTCGGCCTCGCGCCCCATCCGCTCGTGTGGCCGGTCGGCATCCCCGGCGACTTCCGCGGGGTCGTCGACCGGCGCCGGGAGACGTTTCACCGCTTCACCCGCACGGCCCGCGGCGCGACGCGCGCCGCGGAGGAGATCCTGTCGGCCGAGCAGGCCGCCGCGGCCGAGGCGGACGCCTGGCCGGCCGCCGCCGAGGAGCTCGAGCTGCTCGACGCCGTGGCGCCGGAGCTGGACCTGGAGGCGTTCGCCGTCGGCCGCGCCACCCCGGTGTTCTTCGGCTCGGCCGTGTCGAACTTCGGCGTCGGGCTGCTGCTCGACGCGCTGCTGGAGCTCGCGCCGTCGCCGAAGCCGCGCCCGACGACGGGCGGCGAGCCGCGTCCGCTCGACGCGCCGTTCAGCGCGCTGGTCTTCAAGGTCCAGGCGAACATGGACCCGCGCCACCGCGACCGCGTCGCGTTTCTGCGCGTCTGCTCCGGGCGCTTCGAGCGCGGCATGCGCGCGACGAACGCGCGCACCGGCAGGCCGTTCGCGATGGCGCACGCCCACGAGCTGTTCGGCGACGAGCGGGCCGTGATCGACGACGCCTACCCGGGCGACGTGCTCGGCGTCGTCAACGCCGCCGACCTGCGCGTCGGCGACACTCTGCACCTCGACCCGCCGGTGCGCTTCGAGCCGATCCCGACGCTCGCGCCGGAGCACTTCGTCACCGTGCGCAACCGCGACAGCTCGCGCCACAAGCAGTTCCAGCGCGGGCTGGCGCAGCTCGCCGAGGAGGGGGTCGTCCATCTCCTGCGCCGCGACCCGACCGCCGACCCCACGCCGGTGCTGGCCGGGGTCGGACCGCTCCAGTTCGAGGTCGCCGTCGACCGGCTCGACCGGGAGTTCGGCGTGCCGGTCGGCCTGGACGCGACCAGCTGGGTCGCCGCGCGGCTCACCGACGAGCCGGGAGCGGAGGTGGTGCGCCGCAGCTCGTTCGCCGACCTGCTCTACCGCAGCGACGGCGAGCTGATGGCGCTGTTCACCAGCGACTACATGCTCGAGCGCTTCGCGGCGGACCATCCCGACGTCCGGCTGGACCGCCTGCTGACGCGCTGAGGGCGGGGCTCAGGCGGCGTGCGACGCCTCGACCGCAAGCCGGTCGGCGCGGTTGTTGAGCTTCCTGTGCGCGCCCACCTCGTGGCCCTTGACCCAGTGCCAGCGCACCTGCTCGTGGCGGGCGATCTCGGCCTCGAGCGCCATCACGAGATCCTGGTTCTTCACCGGGTCGCCGCTCGCGGTCTTCCAGCCCTTGCGCTTCCAGCCGGCGATCCACTTGGTCATCGAGTCCAGCAGCAGCCGCGAGTCGGTGACGATGCAGACGCGGCTGTCGGCCGGCAGCGAGCGCAGGCCCTGGAGCGCCGCCGTGTACTCCATGCGGTTGTTCGTCGTGTGCGGATCGCCGCCCGTTATCTCGACGGCCGCGTCCTCCGCCGACGGCGGCACCACGATCGCCGCCCAGCCGCCCGGCCCCGGGTTGCCACGGCAGGCGCCGTCGGTCCAGATCACGATCTCGCCCTCGAGGGGCTCGAACGGAAGCTCCCTCAACGCGGGGCGGCGGCGACGTACGGGCGGCATGTGGCGGGAGATCCTACGAGCCCGGCCCGACGGCACGCGGCGATTGCGCTAGAACCACCGCCGTGGCCTACGAGCTGCTCATCCCGACGCGCTGGCACGACAACGACGTCTACGGGCACGTCAACAACGCCGACTACTACGCCTTCTTCGACACCGCCATCAACACGTTCCTCGTCCGCGAGGGCGGCCTGGACATCCACCGCGGCGAGGCGATCGGCGTCTGCGCCGAGTCGCACTGCTCCTACGCCGCCGAGCTGACGTTCCCCGAGACCGTCCGGGCCGAGCTGTCCGTGGCGGACCTCGGGCGCAGCAGCGTCCGCTACGAGATCGCCCTCTACGGCGAGGGCCGCGACGAGCCCGCCGCCACCGGCTGGTTCGTGCACGTCTTCGTCGACCGCGCCGCGCGCCGCCCGACGCCGATCCCCGACCCGATCCGCGCGGCCCTCCGGCGCCTCGTCGCCTAGATCAGCCGTCGAGCACCGTCAGCCGCACGGCCGACGGGTGCAGCACCTCCTGCTCGGCCGACCGCAGCTCCGTGCCCGTCCTGAGGTCGTCGCCCGTGCCCGGGTTGCGGGCGTAGCGAGGGTGCGCGCCGCTGGAGACCTGGACGCGGATGCGATGGCCGCGGGCGAAGCGGTGCGCCGTCGGCCACAGCGGGAAGCGCACGACGCGGCTGCCGTCCGCCTCTACCGGCGGCTCGTCCGGGGTCAGGCGCAACAGCGCGTCGCAGACGTTCAGAGACGGCCCCGACGGCAGGACGTCGCAGACGCGGACGAAGACGTCCGTGTGCCCCAGCGACGAGCGGAAGCGGATCTCCGCCTCCACGTCGCCGATCGCCACCACGTCGTCCTCCAACGGCTCGGTCGTGTAGGTCAGGACGTCGGGACGCGCCTCCAGCGGGCGGTTGTCGGCCACCGGGGCGCGGTCGAGCAGCACCGGCCCGCCGAGCGCGGGCGTCGGGTCGGCCGGGTCGTAGCGGAAGCGATCGGGCGGGGCGGCGGCGGCCGGCGCATGCTCCGCGAGCCCGCCGCCCGGCTGGAGGTGCAGCGTCAGCGCGCGCGCGCCCGCGGGCGGCCACCGGTCCAGCTCGCGCCAGCGACCCTCCCCGCCCACCCACACCCGCACCGGCGCGTCGTGCAGCAGCCGTCGGTCGCCGAGCAGATGGGCGCGCAGCCAGGCGAGCGACTCGCGCATGCTCGACGCCAACAGCCCCGGCGACGTGTGCGCCCACGGTCCGATGACGAGCTGCGTCGGGCGCCCGGCCTCGCGCAGCGCGCGGTAGTCGGTGAGCATCCACGGCAGGAAGATGTCGTGCCAGCCGCCGACGAGCTGCACGGGCGCGGTCACCGCCCCGATGTCGGCGGAGAAGTCGCGCGACGCCCAGTACGGGTCGTCGGGCGCGGTCTGCTCGAACCACTCCTGGAAGAAGGCCACCTCCTCGCCCGCGATCAGCGCGTCGAGCTCCCCCAGCGGCAGCTCGGAGAGCGCGCGCGGCAGCCGACGCCGCAGCCCGAGGATCATGCGCAGCGGGGCCAGCCGGCGCTCCTGCGCGGCGATGATGTACGTCCACGACAGCGCGGTGTCGAGGGCGACCGAGCCGCCCGCGTACGCCTGCCCGTGGAACTGCGACGCGGTGATCGACGGGGCGAGCGCGCCGAGCGCGTCGCCCGCCGCCGAGGCCACCGCCCACTGGGTGAGGCCCATGTAGCTCGAGCCGACCATGCCGATCGGCCCTTCGCACCAGGGCTGCTCGCGCAGCCAGCGCAGCGTGGCGAGCCCGTCGGCCCGCTCGTCGAACGGCCTGAACGTCCCGCCCGAGCCGAACGTCCCGCGGACGCTCTGCATGACGACCTGGAAGCCGCGCTCGGCGAGCAGCCGCCCGTAGACCAGGCCGAAGAACCCGCGCCGTCCGTACGGGCCGCGGACCAGCACCACCGGTGGGAGCGCCATGCCCGCGACGTGCGGCGCGTACCTGTCGGCCAAGAGCACCGCGCCGTCGTCCATCGTGGCCGGCAGGTCGCGCTCGACGAGCAGGTCGCGGGTCAGCGGCCGAGGCAGCCGCAGCGACCGCCCCGCGATCTCGGAGAGCAGCGTCACCGGGACATCATGCCGGGTGGGTCACAGCGGTCCTCCGTGACCACGGCCGCCCGGCCATGCGGGCCGGGGGGCGCATCGGTCAGGCCGGCGCGAGCGTGAAGCCCACGCGGTCGCCGTCGATCTGCGCGTCGAGGACCTTGTCGTCGAGCTCGTCCACGACGTCGGCGTCGACGAAGATCGGCACGGGCTGGCCGTCGACGATCTGGTCGCCGGGCGCCGGCTCGGCCGTGAGCTGCAGGGTGAGTCCCGGCGAGCCGTCCTGTCCCGGTCCGTGGGCGATGCGCAGGCCTGCGCTCTCCGGTGCGTCGGGGACCGAGGCGACGATCGTGTCGAGTGCCTCGGCTGCGGTCGGGGTGATCGTGAGCACGAGTCTCACTCCTTCCATCGGGGACCGAGGTCCCACCGTAGCGATCCTGTACGGGGCGCGCGCAGGCTGCGACGATTGGGGCATGCCCGACTACACCGTCGTCAACCTCGGCGAGGTCGAGGACCAGGCCGCCAAGCGCGGGATGGAGGGGATCGAGTCCCGCTTCGCCCGCACCGCGCTCGGACTCCAGAGCTCCGGCCTGTCCCTGTTCCGTCTGAGCCCGGACTTCCGACTGCCGTTCGGCCACCGCCACGGCGTGCAGGAGGAGGTCTACGTCGTGCTCTCCGGCAGCGCCCGCTTCCGCCTCGAGGACGAGGACGTCGAGCTCGGCCCGCTCGACGCGATCCGCGTCCCCGGCAGCGTCGCCCGCAGCATGGAGGCCGGCCCGGAGGGGGCCGAGCTGCTCGCCATCGGGGCGCCGAACACCGACGGCAAGGACGGCGAGCTGATCCACGACTTCTGGGGTTGACCGTGCCCGAGCTCGGCGCGGTCGAGGACCACGCCCTGGGCCTCAGCTGGGTCGTCGCCGAGCCGATGGCGCGTGCGTCGCACGCGCTGCTCGTCGACGGGGGCGTGTGGCTGGTCGACCCGGTGGACGCCGGGGATGCGCTGGAGCGCGCCGCGGGGTTGGGCGAGCCCGCCGGCGTGCTCCAGCTCCTCGACCGTCACGGGCGCGACTGCGAGGCGGTCGCGCGGCGCCTCGGCGTCGAGCACCGCCGCCTGCCGGAGGAGCTGCCGGGCACGCCGCTGCGGCCCTTCCCGCTCGTCACTCTGCCCGGCTGGAAGGAGGTCGCGATCTGGTGGCCGGAGCGCGCCGCGCTCGTCGTGGCCGAGGCCGTCGCCACGAGCGCGATGCACACGGGCGGCGCGTCGGCCGTCGGCGTGCACCTGCTCCTGCGCCCCCTGCCCCCGAGCCGGCTGCGGCGCCATGCG
>JANJUA010000079.1 GCA_024710825.1 Solirubrobacteraceae bacterium | reverse complement strand
CGGTCGTCGAGCAGGGGTGCTCGCTGAAGGGCGCCACCGCGATCGGCGCCGGCGCCGCGATCGGCCCGCACACGACGATCGCCGACAGCCGGATCGGCGACGGGGCGACGATCCGCCATTCGTGGCTCGACGGGGCGGAGGTCGACGCCGACGCGACGGTGGGTCCGTTCGCCTACCTGCGCCCCGGCGCGCGCCTGCGCCGCAAGGCCAAGGCCGGTACGTTCGTCGAGATCAAGAACTCCGACATCGGCGAGGGGACGAAGGTGCCGCACCTCTCCTACATCGGCGACGCGGACGTCGGCCCGGGCACCAACATCGGCGCCTCGAACGTCACCGCCAACTACGACGGACGCGACAAGCACCGCACGACGATCGGAGCGGACGTGAAGACGTCCGTGGACACGACCTTCGTCGCCCCGGTGACGGTCGGCGACGGCGCCTACACCGCGGCCGGGTCCGTCATCACCGAGGACGTGCCCGCCCGCGCGCTCGGCGTCGCCCGCAGCCGTCAGACGAACATCGAGGGCTACGCCGACCGCCGCCGGGAGGGTGAGTAGGATCCATGGAGCCGATGAGCGCGCTCGATACGCAGATGGCCTCCACCAGCCTCCCTATCGAGTACGACAAGCGCCTCATGCTGTTCTCGGGTCGCGCGAACCCCGAGCTGGCGGCGAAGATCGCCGACAAGCTCGGCGTCGACCTCGGGCCCGTGACGCTGAAGACGTTCTCCAACGGCGAGGTCTACTGCCGCTTCGAGGAGTCGATCCGCGGCGCCGACGTGTTCATCATCCAGCCGACCTGCGCGAACCCGCACGTCGGGCTGACGGCGAACGACGCGCTGATGGAGCTGCTGTTCATGATCGACGCGGCGGTGGGCGCCTCCGCGCACCGCGTCATCGCCGTGACGCCGTGGTTCGGCTACAGCCGCCAGGACAAGAAGTCGGCGCCGCGGGAGCCGATCTCCGCCCGGCTCGTGGCGAAGATGATCGAGGCGGCGGGAGCGGACCGCGTCCTGACGATGGACCTCCACGCCGGCCAGATCCAGGGCTTCTTCCGCAAGCCGGTCGACCACATGACCGCGCTGTTCATGCTGACGCAGTACTTCTCCGACCTCGGTCTGCACGACCTGGTCGTCGTCGCCCCGGACGCCGGCCGCGTCAAGCTGAACAAGAAGTTCGCCTCGAAGATCGGCGCCGAGCTGGCGATCCTCGACAAGGAGCGCCCCGCGCAGCAGGTCGCCGAGATCGGCTACGTCATCGGCGACGTGCGCGACAAGACCGCCGTCATCGTCGATGACATGATCGACACGGCCGGGACGCTCTGCGCGGCCGGCCAGACGGTCCTCGACGCGGGCGCCAAGCGCGTCTACGCCGCCGCCACGCACCCGATCCTGTCGGGCAACGCCTACGAGAACCTCCGCGGCGCCCCGTTCGAGCAGATCGTCGTCACCGACACCATCCCGCTCCGCGACGGCGCGCCGGAGAACGTCCGCGTGCTGTCCTGCGCGGAGCTGCTCACCGACTCGATCCGCCGGATCTTCACCGACGACTCGGTGTCGGAGGTCTTCGGCGGGGAGAACCAGCTCTTCTGAGCGCGGCGCACGACCTGATGGAGCGGCTCGGCCTGTCCGAGGACGAGCTCTGCCGGGTGCTGGGCAGCGACCCGCTGTCGATCGTCTCCGGCGCGGCGGACGCCGATCCGCGCCTGGCGATCCTGCTCGACCTCACAGGCGAGGTCGCGGAGCTGGCGAGCCCCGCGGCGCTGCGCAGCTGGATCCGCCGGGAGCCGCAGCTCACGCATCTGCTGGGCGGCGACTTCGCCGCCTTCGAGGACGACCTTGCCGCGCTGCGCGAGCGCGGCTTCACCGTCAGGCGTCGGGATCCGGGCGGCGCTCGCCCGGCCACACCCCCGTGAGGTGGGCGTAGCCCTTCGCGCCCCAGCGGTCGACGAGCGCGCGCGTGACCTTGAAGATCGCGCCCTGCAGCGCCGCCGCGGCGACGATCTTCGACACGGGGGCGATCTCCGTCGTCCCCTTCGGCGGGTCCTCGTCGTCGATCTTCGTCCACACGAAGTCGAACAGGCGCTTGCCCGCGAACGCGGCGAACAGCGCGAAGGCGATCCCGAACGGCTTGTAGATGAGCTTCATGCCTGGTCCAGTCTGAGGTGTCGCTCCCCGATTCAAGCGGGTACCCCGGACGGGCGCGATCCAGACCCGCGTGCGAGCGAATAGGTTCCCCGCGTCCATGCGCCGCTGGATCCTCGTCGCCGTCGCCCTGGTCCTCTTCGTCGCCATCGCGGTCGTCCTCGGCCGTTGGCTCACGGTCGAGAACGACGAGCGCGACCAGGTGACGAGGCTGCTCCGGGCGCAGCTCGCGGGCGACGAGGAGGCGATGCTCGCGGCGCTCGACGAGAGCTGCCGGCATCGGCCCGCGTGCGTCGGGACGGTGCGCGCCAACGCCGAGCGGCTGCGCGGCCCGGGGGAGCTCGAGATCGTCGCCTACGACTCGTCCACCGCCTACGCGATCGGCTCCGGCAGCGGCCCGACGCGCGTCGTCTGGAAGACCGCGGACCGCCTGACGACGGTCCAGTGCGTCGGGGTCGAGCGCGACGGGAGCATCCTGGCGGGGACGTCCGTTAGCCTCACCGGCCTGAGCGCGCCGATCGAGCGGGAGGGAGCGTGCTGATGCCCCGTCGTCGTGTCGGTCGCCTCGTCCTCGCCCTTCTGGCGGCGCTGCTCGCGCCCGCGGCGACCGCCGACGGCGCGGCCGAGACGCCCAGGCCCGGCGCGCTCTACGACACCGGTCCCGACGGCCGCTACCTGCTCGGCGGCACATGGCAGTTCCGCGCCGGCACGAGCGGCCCGTGGCGCCCGGTCACGGTGCCGAACGCCTGGCACGCGACCGACACCAGCGAGCAGAGCTTCCTCGGCGGCGTCGGCTACTACCGCAAGGACTTCCGGCTGCCGTCGCGGAGGCGCTCGCTGCACTGGGTGCTGCGCTTCGAGTCCGTCAACTACCGCGCCCGCGTCAGCCTCAACGGCCGCGCCATCGGCGCCCACCGCGGCGCGTACCTGCCCTTCGAGGTCCGCATCCCCGACCGCGCGCTGCGGCGCGGAGGCGACAACCGGCTGATCGTCCGCGTCGACAGCCGCCGCACGACCACCGACCTGCCGCCGTCGGGCCGCAACGCGCTCGGCCAGCCGATCGGAGGCTGGTGGAACTACGGCGGGCTCCTGCGCGAGGCCTACCTGCGCAAGGTCGACCGGATCGACCTCGAGGACGTCCAGATCCTGCCCGAGCTGCCGTGCGCGAGCTGCGCCGCGACCGTGCGCTTCCGGGCGAAGGCGCGCAACCTGTCGGACCGCACGCAGCGCACCCACCTCACCGGCCGCTTCGGATCGCACCGCGCGACGCTAGGCGCCGCCACGCTCGGGCCCGGTCAGGCGCAGGTGCTGGAGGGCACGCTGACCGTCTCGGACCCGACGCTGTGGGAGCCCGGCCGCCCGCACCTCTACGCGGCGAGCGTGGACGCCTCGGTCGGCGGCCACCGCGTCCGGCGCTGGTCGGCGCGGACCGGCGTGCGGTCGATCAAGGTCGCGTCCGGCGGCCGGCTGCTGCTCAACGGCAAGCCGCTGAGCGTCCGCGGCATGGCGCTCCACGAGGACTCGCCCGACAGGGGCTTCGCCGTCGACAACGCGTACCGCGAACGGCAGCTCGACTGGGTCGAGGAGGTCGGGGCGACGATGATCCGCTCGCACTACCCGCTGCACCCGCGCACCTACGAGGAGGCGGACCGGCGCGGCCTGCTGGCGTGGTCGGAGATCCCGGTCTACGGCCTCGACGACAAGTACCTCCGGCGCCCCGCCGTGCGCGCCTTCGCCGTGCGCGAGATGCGCGAGAACGTGCTCGCCCACGGCACGCACCCGTCGATCGTCGTCTGGTCGATGGCGAACGAGCTCAGCTCGAAGCCGGGGCCGGCCCAGGGCCAGTTCATCGCCGAGGCGGCGCGCGCCGCCAAGCGGCTGGATCGGACCCGGCTCGTCGGCCTCGCGGTCGCCGGCTACCGGTCGGCGGCCTGCGAGCCCGAGTACCGGCCGCTCGACACGCTCGGCGTGAACGTCTACTTCGGCTGGTACCCCGGCCCGAACGGCCAGATCGCCGATCGGACGCTGCTGTCGGAGTACCTCGACGGCGTGCACCGCTGCTACGGCGACAAGGCCGTCTTCGTCACCGAGTACGGCGTGGAGGCCAACCGCGAGGGGCCGGCTGACGAGAAGGGCACGTTCGCCTTCCAGCAGGACTGGACGCGCTACGTCCTCGGCGTGTTCGACACGAAGCCGTGGCTGGCCGGCGCGATCTACTGGACGATCCAGGAGTTCCGCGTGCGGCCGTACTGGGACGGCGGGAACCCCTACCCGAACCCCCCGATCCACGAGAAGGGCATCGTCGCGTTCGACGGCACGAAGAAGCCGGCGTTCGCGGACGTGCGGGAGCTGTACCGGGCGCACCGCCAGCTCGGCCGCCGTTAGCAGCGCCCGCTTGGCGCTACCATCGGCCGTCTCATGGCCAAGACCTCTGCGACCAAGCTCGAAGCGCGCGTCCGCACGCCCGAGGGATCCCGCGCCACGCGCCGCCTGCGCCGCGAGGGCCGCATCCCCGGCGTCCTGTACGGCGGCGGCGAGGATCCCGTTCCCTTCGACGTCGACGCCCGCGAGCTGCGCATCGCGCTGGCCGCGACCGGCGCCGTGTTCGACGTCCAGCTCGACGGCCAGAGCGCCTCGGCGGTCGTCAAGCACACCGACGTCCACCCGGTGCGCGGTGAGACGATGCACCTCGACATGCTGCGCGTCCGCCTCGACGTGGCCATCGAGGCGCTCGTCACGCTCGAGCTCACCGGCGGCGACGACGCCCCGGGCGTCCGCGAGGGCGGCATCCTCGAGCTCGTCACCCACCAGGTGCGGATCGAGGCGCTGCCGACCGACATCCCCGAGTCGATCGTCCACGACGTCTCCGACATGGCGATGCACGAGACCGTCTTCCTCGGCGCGGTGCAGCCGCCCCCCGGGGTGAAGCTGCTCGAGGACCTCGAGGAGACCGTCGTCGCCACGCTGAGCCCGCCGCGCGTCGAGGTCACCGACGAGGACGAGATCGAGACGGAGACGGAGCGCGTCGGCGAGGGCGCCGCTGCGCCCGCCGCCAAGGCGGAGGCGCCCGCCGAGGGCGACTCCGGCGGCTCCGACGCCGAGTAGGTGGCCTGGGGACGGGCCGTGCCCGTCGACTGGCTCGTCGTCGGGCTCGGCAACCCGGGCTCGCGGTACGCCTACACGCCGCACAACGTCGGCTTCGAGGTCGCCAACGCGCTAGCCGCGCGGTGGGAGCTGCCGCGCGGCAGGAAGAAGTACGCGGGCATCCTCACCGAGGGCCGCACCGGCCCGGGCGGGCCGCGGGTCGCGGTCCTCATCCCGCAGACGTACATGAACGACGCGGGCCGCTCCGTCGGCCCCGCGCGCGGCGCGCTCCAGGTCCCGTTGGAGCGCGTCCTGGTCCTCCACGACGAGATCGACCTGCCGTTCGGCGAGATCCGGACGCGACTCGGCGGCGGGCTCGCGGGCCACAACGGCCTGCGCTCGCTCAAGCGCGAGCTCGGGAGCGCGGACTTCGCGCGCGTGCGCATCGGCGTCGGCCGTCCGGACTCGACCGACCCCGAGATAGTCGCCGCCTACGTGCTCGGGCGCTGGCGCCAGCCGAAGGCCGAGGTGGCCGAACTGGTCGGACGCGCGACCGACGCCGCCGAGCGCATCGTGCTCGGCGAGAACCTCTCGTAGACTCAGGCAGCCACCGGCCGCGCGGGCTCTGCGCGGGCGGTCGCCCTGCGCGCATGGCCCTCAGACCGCTCCTTCACCTCCTCGAAGACGACCCCGCCGCGGCGACGCTCGCCCGCGACGGAGGCCGCGCGTTCGCGTCCTCCTCGCTGCGTCCGTTCGTGCTCGCGGCGCTCGCCGAGCAGACGACCGACCGCCCGACGATCGTCGTCGCCGGCGACGACCGCCAGGCCCGCGACCTGGCCGCCGACCTGCGATCCTGGCTGGCGCCGCGCGCCGTCCGCTTCTACCCGAGCCGCGGCGTCGCCTACGAGTCGCACCTGGCGCCGCCGCCGCATCTCGTCGGCCTGCGGGTCGCGGCGCTGGACGCCCTGCTCGACGGCGAGGACGAGCCGCCGGTCGTGGTCGTCTCCGCCGTGGCGCTGAGCGAGAAGGTCCCCGACCCGGAGCTGCGCCCGCACTCGCTGACGCTGCGCGTGGGCGACCTGCTCGACGTCGCCGAGTTCACCGAGGAGCTCGCGGGCGCCGGCTACGAGCGCGTCGACCAGGTCACCGATCGCGGCCAGTTCGCCGTCCGGGGCGGCATCATCGACATCTACCCGGCGACCGAGGACCGCGCCGTGCGGGTCGACCTCTTCGACATCGAGGTGGAGTCGCTGCGCTGGTTCTCGACGTTCACGCAGCGGTCGCTGGGGGAGGCCGAGGCGGTCGCGATCGCGCCCGCCGCCGAGCTGGCGCCCGAGCACCGTGAGCTCGCGGAGATCGCGGCGCTGTTGGACGCCGAGGAGCGGCCAGGGCACCGCCCGCCCCGGGCGGCCGAGGGTGACGGGCCGCCGCGGGCGGGTGGTCTGGTGACGGAGCTGCTGCCCGTCGACCGCTTCCGCGCCTTCCTCGAGCTCGCGCCGGCGGACGCGGCGGTGCTGATCGCGGCCGAGGAGGAGATCGCGCCCGCCCTCGCCGACCACTGGCAGGACGTCAGCGCCGCCTTCCACGACGAGGATGCCCACCACCTGTACGTCAGGCCCGACGACGTCACGGCGGCGCTCGACGCCCGGGCGCGCGTCCGGCTCTCGGCGATCTCCTCCGACCAGCCGATCGAGCTGCGCGGCCAGGCCGCCGACACCGGCGCGCGCTCGCTGAAGGAGGCCGAGGCGGAGCTCGAGAAGCTCGTGCGCTCCGGCTACCGCACGATCGTCGCGTGGTCGCGCCGCGGCGAGGGCGAGCGCGCCGGCTACAACCTGGCCCGGCTGAAGGCGGGGTGGCTCGACGGCGTCGCGCCGGCCGACGCCTCCCTCCAGTTCACCACCGCGTCGCTGCGCGACGGGTTCGTCGCCCCATCGCTGAAGCTGGCGGTGATCCCCGAGCACCGGCTGATCCGGCGCCGCCGGGCGGAGCCGAGCGGCCCCTCGGTTTCCGGGAAGCGCGGCGTCCTGCGCTCGTTCGCCGACCTGCGCACGGGTGACATCGTCGTACACGAGGACCACGGCATAGCCCGTTTCGCCGGCTTCGACACCCGCACCGTCGCCGGGGTCACCCGCGACTACCTGCTGCTCGAGTACGCGGGCGCCGACCGCGTGTTCGTCCCCAGCGAGCAGCTCGCGAAGATCTCGCGCTACGTCGGCGCGGGCGGCGAGCACCCGCCGCTGAGCAAGCTGGGCGGCACCCGCTGGGACACCATCAAGGCCCGCGCCCGCCGCGCCGCCCAGGAGCTCGCCGGGGAGCTGCTGAACCTCTATGCGGAGCGCAAGCGCCGGACCGGCCACGCCTACCCGCCCGACGGCGACTGGCTCGTGGAGTTCGAGGGTCGCTTCCCGCACCAGGAGACGGCCGACCAGCGCGAGGCGATCGAGGCGGTCAAGGCCGACATGGAGACCGCGCGCCCGATGGACCGGCTGATCTGCGGCGACGTCGGCTACGGCAAGACGGAGGTGGCGCTGCGCGCCGCGTTCAAGGCGGTGGAGGGCGGCAAGCAGGT
>JANJUA010000070.1 GCA_024710825.1 Solirubrobacteraceae bacterium | reverse complement strand
CGCATGAGTCGTACCGACCCGACGACGCCGCGGACCACGAGCCGTACCGACCCGACGAGCTCGCCCACGAGCGCTACCACGACGAGACGGTGGTCCACGGGCCGGGGGCGTACCCCGCCGACGAGCCCTACGCCCCCGAAGAGCCCGCGTTCGAGCCGTACGCCCGGCGGCACGACCACGGCGGGACCACCGCGCGCTACGTCATCCCCGCGCTGATCCTGCTCGTCGCGCTGCTCGTGACGCTCGCCGTCGCCGGCGCCTTCCGCGGCTGATCCGCCCCGCTAGGGCCGCTCGACGACATCGCGCATCGTCTCGAGCTTGCGGACGACGAGATACCGGTCGCCCCGGGCGACGACCTCCTCCACGTCGGCCAGCTCGTGGCCGGCGCGCACCGCGAACCGCATGGGGTCCTCGTGGACGCGCCCGTACTCGCGGAGCGTCATCCGCAGAGCCTCGGTGCAGCTCGGGTGCCCGCACTCGCAGACGAAGTCGACGAGCTCGCCGTCGACGTCGGCGACGACCGGGCGCAGGTCGGCGGCCAGCCGGTCGTTGATCGACCGGAAGTGGACCTCGTTGGCCGCGATCCTCACCTCGCGGTCGCTCGGAGGAGTCGACACGACGATGGAGCCTACCGGCTCGCCTCGTGCCGTCTACAGCGCCCGGATCGCCAGCAGCGCGACGTCGTCGCGCGGCTCCCCGCCCGTCGCCTCCACCACGGAGCGCTCCACCGCGTCGACGACCTCCTGCGCGGACGGAGCGCGCAGCCCGGCGAGCGTCGCGTCGAGGCGACGCTCACCGTCCGCCGGGTCGCCGGTGCGCAGCTCGGTCACGCCGTCGGTGTAGAGCAGCAGCACGTCGCCGGCGCGCAGCACCAGGTCCTGCGCGGCGAACCGCGGACGCTCGACCGCGCCGATCAGCGTCCCGCGCGCCGTCGTCTCCTCCACCCTGCCGTCGGCACGCAGCACCAGCGGCGCCGGGTGACCCCCGTTGGCGAGGCAGACGAAGACCGAGCCGTCGTCCCGCGGCTCCACCAGCGCCGTGACCGCCGTGCAGAAGCTCGACGCGCCCACGCCCCGCCGCAGCAGCGCCTGGTTGAGCAGCAGCAGGCTGGCGACGCCGTCGCCTCCGCTGAGCGCGCCGGCGAACAGCGTGTGGCGCGTCAGCGCCGTCAGCGCCGCGGCCTCCGCCCCCTTGCCCGACACGTCCCCGACGACCGCGGTGTATGCGCCGTCGCCGATGGCGAAGACGTCGTAGAAGTCGCCGCCGACGTGGTTCTGGTCCCCGGCCGGGCGGTAGCACACCGCAAGCTCGACCCCGCCGATGTCGGGGAGCTCGGCAGGGAGCAGCCCGGCCTGAAGCGTTCGCGCGATGTGCGAGATCTCCGTGTAGAGGCGGGCGTTCTCGACGTGCAGGGCCGCCCGCGACGCCAGCGCCCGCGCCATCGCGACGTCCTCGTCGCCGAACGTGCGCCCCGAGTCGCCGTGGACGAGCGTGATCGTGCCGATCCGTCGATCCGGCGCCTTCAGCGCGACCGTGAGGGCCGACCCGATCCCGAGCCGTCGCAGCGGCTCCACATGCGCGGGCGCCTCCGCGAGGCGCTCGAGCTCCTCGTCGTCGACGACCGACCGCAGATCGGGCCGGGTGGTCCGGATCACGTCCGCGCGCGGCCCCGACCCGTCGATGTGCTGGCGCCTCGCCCGGGCCAGCTCCCACAGGGACTCGACGCGTGCGGGATCGGCGTGCGCCACGGCGACGGGCTCCAGCCATCCACCGCCGCCGACCAGCTCGATCACGCACCAGTCCGCCACCGCCGGGACGGCGAAGGCCGCCAGCTCGCCCAGCGCGCGCTCCGTGTCCAGCGACGTCGACATCCGCACGCCGGCTTCCGCGATGAACGCCGTGCGGGCGCGCGACCTCTCGGCCTGGCCATGGGCGCTCTCGGCCCGGACCCGAGCCGCCTCCGCCTGCGCCCGAGCCGTGAGGGCGTCCTTGAGCAGCCGCTGCTGCTCCTGCTCCTCCATCCGCAGGTCGGTGACCTCGCGGACGATCACCGCCGCGCCGAGCAGCTCGCCGTCGGGCGCGAGCACCGGGTAGTAGCTCGACAGCCACTCGCGCTCGACGCCGGGCGCCGCCGGCGTCTCGCCGCGCACGACGAGGTCGACGACCGGGTCGCGCTCGGCGAGGACCCGCTTGACCACCTCCTGCTGCTCGAAGCCGAGCGAGCCGAGGATGTCGGGCAGCCTGCGCCCGAGGATCTCGTCCACCGGCAGCCCGATCATCGCGGCGAGCGCCTCGTTGAGGCGCTGGAAGCGCAGCTCGGAGTCCCAGAACCCCAGGCCTACGGGCGCGTTGGCGAAGATCGCGTCGAGCAGGGCGGACGGGGCGGCCGCTTGAGGCTCTCCCATCTTCATGCGCTAACCCTAGCCGGCGCCCACGAGCCGGAGGAATCGCTCATGCAGGCGCGTGTCGCCGGACAGCTCGGGATGAAACGACACGGCGAGCAGCCTGCCCTGCTGCGCCGCGACGGGATGCCCGTCGACCGAGGCCAGGATCGCGACGTCGGGGCCGGC
>JANJUA010000066.1 GCA_024710825.1 Solirubrobacteraceae bacterium | reverse complement strand
TGGCCGATGTGGGGTTTGTCCCGCGGGTTGGCGGGGGGTTTTTCGCGATCGGCCCCCCCGCCGCGGGGTTGTTTGAGCTGGGTGGTGCTACGCGCGCGGGCCGCGCCACCGGGGGCGCGCCCCGGCGGTACGGCGTCGACGTGGTGATCGAACAGCGTGACGTTGTTTCCCGCGGAGAAATCCAGGACCAGGGCCGCCGCGGACATCGCCCGTACCGTGTCGGGGACGCGCTGCTGCATGAACGGCCGCTCCAGGGCGAACAGGTCGAAGCGATGCCGCCACTCGTCGAGGTACTTGACGACGTGCCTCCCGCGCTCCGGCTCACCTATCCAATCTGCGCGGTCGTTCACGCTCCGCGGCCCGGCGATGGCGCTCTGGAGCACGGAGACGAGCAAGCGGGTCACAGCCATGCGCTCAGGCGCGAACGGTATGGCCAGGTCGCGTAGTGCGCCCGCATCGGTGAACAGCGCAGCAAGCGAGACCTCGCGCGTTCGCCCATCGGCTTCCACCACCGGAATCCAAGGTTCGTCGACGAGATCAAACGTCACGTTGCACGTCCTCCACGATCACTCCTTCGTCGTCCCGCAAGATGAGTGGCAGCGTCAGCTCAGCGCCGTCGGCGCCGACTACGGGGAGCGCGTACCCATCTGCGTCGAGCTCCACCAGAAGGTGGTGGCGCAGCCGGCTGTTGCGCCGCCAACTCGGGGGCTGGAAGCGGTGGTGCTCTCCCCCACTCGGGCGCCCTCCCTTCCACGCTCGCAGCAGCGGCTCGGTCACCCTCCGATGGGATAGCGACACAGCCCGCCGCAGCAGCTCGACCGAGTCCTCGCGACGCGGGTGCTCCCGCGTCTCCGGCAACTCGTCGGGGCGCAGCAGCACTACTGAGACCGAGGGCCGCTCGGACCAGCGAGTCGCCGGCGCCGCTCGCGCGGTGACGCCCAGGTCGTCGGGATCCGCGGGGACGTCCGAGCGCGCCTCCCACGGCGGGTCCTCGTCCCACGCGACGGGAAGCGCCGCGTCGTCCGCCCATGACTCCAATGACCGTTGCTCTTGCTCCGAGTTGCGCTCCAGAGCGTCGAGCGTCTCGATCTCCTCGGGTGCAACGGCAGCCACGGGCGAACCGTCATAGACCGTTTCGATCAATGTGTCGAGATCCTCAGGTTCGCGAAGAACCTCTCGGCCGCTGAGCGCCAGCCGCGTACGGACCAGGACGGCCGGGTCATAGATCCCGTCAGCGCTGCGTGCCCGATCCCGGACCGGAGACGACCCGGGTGTGTCGAGCACGACCATGCGCGGCACGCGATGCCGTTCATCGCGTGCCCGACCGGCGTGGCGGTGGACCCGTCCGGCACGCTGCACCAGCAGATCAATAGGTGCCAGGTCGGTCAGCAGAACGTCGAAGTCGAGATCCAGCGACTGCTCCACGACCTGCGTGGCAACCACGATCAGCCGTTCCGGGCGCACCGTGCCCAGACGGTCCGGCGGCCCGACCAGGTCGAGCAAGCGGCGCTCGACCGGGCCACGTTCGATCGGACGGAGGCGGGCGTGCAGGAGCAGAATCTCGAGCGGGTCGCAACCCTGTGCATCGGGCGCAGTCCGCAGCGCACGGAACCTCTCCTGCGCCGCCGCCACGGTGCCGCATATGACGACCAAGCACCCACCGTCCCGCACTTCATCCATCGCGCGCCCGGCGACGGCGACGGCGTCATCGACGATCGGCGCCCACTCGATCGCCACCGTGCGTCCCACCCGATCATCCGTCACGCCGATCGTCTCCGCTCGCGCTCGCGAGGCGACCGTGACCCGGGGGTACGGGAGCGAAGAGCCCACCGGCTCCACATCCACGCTCGCCTGGCCGAGGCCGTTCCGAAAGGCTGCGACGAGCGTCCGGCGACGAGCCGAGGGAAGCGTTGCCGAGAGCAACACCACGGTGCAGTCGAGCGTTGCCAACCAGCCGACCAGCCGCTCGAGCAGCATCCCGGTATACGAGTCGTAGGCGTGCACCTCGTCGAGCACGACGACCTTGCCGTGCAGTCCCCAGAGCCTCACCGGATAGTGCTTCGTGTGCAGGATGCCGAGCAGCGCCTGGTCGATCGTTCCCACCGCGAAGGGCGCAAGCAGCCCACGCCGACCCTGCGCGAACCACTGCTCGGCCTCCGTGTCCTCTGGTGTGCCCTGGTCGCGCGCGATGTCTGATGGCCGCGGTGCATCCGTATCCCCATGCACCCCTCCGTGGAGCAGCCGTAGGTTCGCCCGGTCTTCGCTCGGCCAGAGATCCGCGAGGAACTGAGCTGTCCGGGCGTGCAGTTGATCGGCCGTCGCCCGGGTCGGCATGCCGATGTACAGTCCGCGCGCTCCGTGCTGCAGGGCACGATGCACCACGGCGAACGCCGCCTCCGTCTTGCCCGCACCCGTCCGATCCTCGATGAGGAAGAGCGCAGCGCCGGCTTCAGCACGGGCCGCGGCGGCGACGACGGCCTGCGTGGCACGCGGATCGCGGCCGAAGAGCTCACGGAAGGGACGGTCGTCCGGCGGCGCAGGGACCGCCCACGAGCTGACCGGAATAGCGGCGTCCGCCAACTCGTCCGCTGGGGGCCGGGCGGCCGCGGTGATCGGAAACCGTCGCTCATCCGAGGCCAGCCAGTCGGCCACGGTGACCAGACCGGCCAGCACGACCACAGTGGCCACACCGTCGATGTGGGGCGCGGCACGGTCCTGGATGCCGGCGCGGCACGCAACCTCATCGACCAGCGCCGACTGCGCCGGCCACCACTCGGGTGCCTGGCGCAGGATCCGCGCCCTCGCGTGACGGACCTCCTCACGACGGCGTGGAACAGCATGATGACCCGACACCGTCGCCACGAGCCGGGCCACGTCCCTCCGGTGCGTGCCACGGCTAAGCAGCCAGTCGGTCAAGACCGCGCCGGTCACGGCATCGTGCCGGATGGTGTCCGTCACCCACCGTGCTGCCGCCAGCAGCTCCGACTCCACGAGGCGCTCGGCGAGTCCCGGCACGAGGCGCTGGAACGCGGGGTTGGCCTTGCCGGCATCGTGGACCGCCGCGATGAACGACACCCATGCCTGCGCGTCACGCTCCTCCTCGCCAAGCCGGCTGGACCACCAGGCCCGCTGACGACTCGTCAGAGTGACGTTCCACAGGCGCGTTGCGGTCGCACCCGTGTCGTCGAGGTGCCGTTCCAGCGGGAGGTAGTCGTCGCCCTCCCCTGTCTTGCCCCAGAAGGTCATCAGCGTCCGGTAGGTCGTGCTTTGAGCCGCCGACCTGACATCAGGTACGGCCCAAGCTCACGCATCCTTTCCACACCACCGGATGGAGCCGACCGATTGCACCGCCACGTCCGCGCTGCCGGGGCGGAGAGCGCGCTCTAGCATCGCCCACCATGCGCATCGCGTTTCTCGGTCTCGGGATCATGGGCTCGCGGATGGCGGCGAACCTCGTTGCCGCCGGCCACGACGTGATCGCCTGGAACCGGACCCGTGCAACGGCCG
>JANJUA010000043.1 GCA_024710825.1 Solirubrobacteraceae bacterium | reverse complement strand
GTAGGCGCGGGGGAACCGCTCGTCGAATCCGCCCACCGCCTCGAGGGCCTCCCGCCTGAACGCCATGTCCGCCGTCGCCCACACGGCGCCGGACAGCCCGGCGACGTTGCGCTCCCAGTCGGTCGGCCGCCGGTCCGCCGGCAGCGGCACCACGACCGCGCCCTGCGAGGCGGCGACGTCCGCGCCCAGCCCGCGCAGGTCCCGCTGCAACGCCTCCGTCCACGCGCCGTCCACCAGCACGTCGTCGTCGAGGAACTGCACCCATTCGGCGTCGGACTGCCGCCAGCCGCGGTTTCGCGCCCACGCCGGCCCGCGCCGGGCGGCGTCGCGCACCACGATCACCCGTCCGTGCGGCCACGCCGACAGCGCCGCGGTCAACCGCTCCAACGACGCCCGTCCCGAGGTCGGGATGACGACGTCGACCCGCATCACGCGGCCGCCGCCGCCGGCAGCGCCAGCGCCCGCCGCACCAGGTACGGCCCGATGACCAGCGCGTCCACCGGCGCCGAGCCGAGGCACTCCAGCGCGTCGCGAGGGTCGTCGACCATCGGCCGCCCCGCCGTGTTCAGCGACGTGTTCACCAGCACCGGCACCCCGGTCCGCCGCTCGAACGCGTCGACGACCGCCGCCATCAGCGGCTCGGAGCGTCGATCGACCGTCTGCGCCCGCGCGCTCCCGTCCACGTGCACCACCGCCGGGATCCGCGAGCGCCATTCGTCGCGCACCCTGTGCGTGAACAGCATGTACGGCGACGGGATCGGCCCGTCGCGGAAGATCTCCGCGGCCCGCTCCACCGTCACGATCGGCGCGACCGGGCGGAACTGCTCGCGACCCTTGACCTCGTTGAGCCGCTCGAGGTTCGCCTCGTGGCACGGGTTCGCCAGCAGCGAGCGGTGGCCGAGCGCGCGCGGACCGAACTCGGCTGCGCCCTGGAACCAGGCGACGATCCCGTCGGAGGCGAGGATCTCAGCCGCCGCGTCCGCCACGTCGACGGGACGCTCGGGCGAGATGCCCGCGGCGCGCAGCCGAGTCAGCAGGGCGTCGTCGTCCCAGGAGCGGCCCAGGTCCGCCGTGCCCATCGGCGCGATCCGGTCGCCTCCGTGCTCGCGCGCGACCCACAGCGCCGCGCCGAGGGCCGTTCCCGCGTCGCCGGCCGCCGGCTGCACGAAGATCTCGTCGAACGGCCCCTCGCGGAGCAGTCGCGTGTTCGCCACGCAGTTCAGCGCGACGCCGCCCGCCATCGCCAGCCGCGACGCCCCGGTCTCCCGGTGCAGCCACCCCAGCAGCGCCAGCAGCACCTCCTCCAGACGCGTCTGCACCGACGCCGCCAGGTCCGCATGCGCGCGCTCCCAGCCGTCCCCGCCGCTCAGCGCGGGCGCCCATCGCGCGAAGTCGATCGGCTCGACGCAAAACCCGCCCGCGCCGTCCGCCCACACGAGCTCCCGCAGCTCCTGGAGGTACGTCGGCCGCCCGTGGGAGGCCAGCGCCATGACCTTGTACTCGTCGGAGTCGCGCCGGAAGCCGAGATGCTCGGTCAGCGCCGAGTACAGGAAGCCGAGGGAGTGCGGCAGCGGCTGGGTGACGAGCACGTCCAGGCGACCGTCGCGGACCCGGCCGCCGAGCATCGACGCCCGCTCGCCGCGCCCGTCGCACACCAGCACCGCGCAGTCCTCCCAGCCGGCGGCGAGGTACGCCGACGCGGCGTGCGCGACGTGGTGGCCCACATGCACCACGCGCGCGGGATCGAGCCCCGGCAGCGCCGTCCGCAGGAAGCTCGGCGCCCGGCGCGCGTACAGCGTGCGCAGCGGCTCCCAGGCGTCGGCGGTCACGTCGCCGTGGTCCGGCGCCAGCGTCGGGTCGTAGGAGTAGGCGACCGCGTCCAGCCCGCCCGGCTTCAGGCCGCCGCGCTCCAGGCAGAAGCGCATCGCCGCCTCCGGCAGCTCCCAGGTCGCGAACGGCACGGCGCTCTTGCCGTGCTTGCGCCGCGAGAAGCGCTCCTCCTCGGCCGCGGCGATGATGTGGCCGTCCGCCACCAGGGCGGCGGCGGGGTCGTGGAAGACGGCGTTGACGCCCAGGACTCGCACTGCCGTCGTCTCACCGGCGAAGCGGTTCTCAAACCAGCGAGTTGCCGGTTGCACATCGGGGCAGTCGGAGACGATGCGGATCCTCACCTGGCACGTCCACGGCGCGTACCTGCGCTCCCTGCTCAGCGTCGAGCACGAGTGGCTGATCCCGGTGGATCGCCAGCGCTCACCGCATCGCTCCGGACTCCCGACGGACGGTCCGCCGTGGCCGGCGAACGCGCGCGAGGTCCCGATCGAGGCGGTTCGCGACGCCGACGTCGACGTCGTCCTCTTCCCGCATCGGCGCGATGGGGGTCAGCGCGCGGACCTGCTCTCGCCCGCGCAGCTCGCCGGGCCGAAGGTGCTCGTCGAGCACGACCCGCCCTTCGAGGGCTCGGCCACGGACACGTCGCACCCGGCCACGGAGGACGCCACCGTCACGCTCGTCCACGTCACGCACTACAACGCGCTGATGTGGGACTCGGGGGCGAACCCCACGTCCACCATCCGCCACGGCGTGCCCGACCACGGGCACCGCTGGACCGGCGCGCTGGATCGCGGGCTCAGCGTCGTCAACCACCTCGAGCGCCGTGGGCGCCGGCTTGGCGCCGACGTGTTCGCCCGCGCGGCGGCCGAGGTCCCTCTGGACCTGGTCGGGATGGGCGCCGAGCGCGAGATCAAGCCCCAGGAGCTCCCTGACTTCAGCGCGCCCTACCGCTTCCTGTTCAACCCGATCCGCTACACGAGCCTCGGCATGGCGGTGTGTGAGGCGATGATGCTCGGCATGCCGGTCGTCGCGCTCGCCACGACCGAGCACGCCGTGGCGGTCCGCGACGGCGTCTGCGGCCACACGTCCAACGACGTGGGCGAGCTCGTCGAGCGGATGCGCGAGCTGCTCGCCGACCGGCGTCGCGCCGCCGCCCTCGGCGAGGCGGCCCGCGCTCATGCGCTCGAGCGCTTCTCGCTGGAGCGCTTCGCCCGGGAGTGGACCGACGTCCTCGAGCGCGCCGCGGCCGCTAAGCCGGCTTCATCGCGTCGGGCGTCCGGTTCGCCCTCTCGCTGAGCCGGGCCAGCGACCGCCGCAGGATCCGCGACACCTGCATCTGCGAGCAGCCGACGCGCGCCGCGATCTCGGTCTGCGTCATGTCCTGCACGAACCGCAGGTAGAGCACCTCGCGCTCGCGGTCGTCGAGGACGTCGCGCAGGTCGCGCAGCGCGGCGACGTCCTCGGCCAGATCCAGCCGCCCGTCCTCGTAGCCGATGGTGTCGCCGACGGTGCGCTCGCCGTCCTCGACCCGGCTCGCGGGAGCGTCGAGCGACGTCGCGGCGTAGGCGGACCCGGCCTCGAGCGCCTCGAGCACCTCCTCGAGCTCCATCCCCAGCTCGTCGGCGACCATCTGAGGGGTGGGGGAGCGGCCGTCGCGCGAGGTGAGGCGCTCGACCGCCTTGGTCACCGCCAGCACGCGCTCCTGGAGCGGGCGCGGCACCCGCACCGCCCACGAGTGGTCGCGCAGGTAGCGCCGAACCTCGCCGTACATCGTCGGGATCGCGTAGGTGCGCAGCGGCGAGCCGTAGCTGGGATCGTACCGGTCGATGGCCTTCACGAGCCCGAGCCATGCCACCTGGTGGAGGTCGTCCTCGTGGCCGCGCGCGTGATAGGCCGTGGCCACGCGCCGGACGAGCGGCATCATGCGGCGGACGAGCTCCTCGCGCGCCCGCGTGTCGCCGTGGCGGCGGTAGCGCTCGAGAAGCCACTGCTCGGATACTGCGGATGGCGATGCGGATGCTGCGGTCATGGCGGCGACTCCCCCCACCGCGTTACCCGGGCTCCGCGTCAACCATGTACGCGTCGAGCCCGGATTGAGGGGCCGCCTGCCGAGGAAAGCACTCCCTCTACGTGATCGCGCTCGTCACCGGCCGCCGGACCAAGCTCCTCGTCGCGCTCGCCGCGTTGCTGCTGGCCGCAGGGCTCGCCTCGCAGTCCGGCAAGCTCTCCGACGTCCAGCGGAGCGGCACCGTCGCGTTCCTCCCCGACGAGGCCGAGTCCGTCGCCGCGCTGGAGGCCGGCAAGCGGTTTCCGTCCGGCGAG
>JANJUA010000388.1 GCA_024710825.1 Solirubrobacteraceae bacterium | reverse complement strand
GCGGGCCACGCCGCTGCCCGACGTCGCCGGGCTCCCCGACGAGCCGGGGGTCTACATCTTCCGCAACGCCGAGGGGCAGGCGCTCTACGTCGGCAAGTCGGTGGCGCTGCGCACCCGCGCCCGGGCGCACTTCGCGCCGTCGAGCGAGCCGTCGGCCTGGACGGCGCAGGCGCAGACCGTCGACTTCGAGCAGGCGGGCAGCGAGCTCGGCGCGCTGGTGCTCGAGAACCGCCTCATCAAGCGGCTCGCGCCGCCCGGCAACGCTCGCCTCAAGCACCAGGATCGCTTCGTCTACGTGCGCTGCCGGCTCGACATCCCGTTCCCGATCCTCGAGGTGGCGCCGGCTCCCGCGCACGGCCACGCGGTGTCGGTGGGCCCGCTGCGCGGGCGGGCGGTCGCCGTGGAGCTCGTCGAGCAGCTCAACTCGCTCTTCGGCCTGCGCCACTGCGGGCGCAAGCTGCCGCGACGCGACTGGCCGTCCGCCTATGGGCAGATGGGGCGCTGCCTGTCGCCGTGCCTCGGCGACCTGGACCCGAACCTCTACCGCCGCCGGCTGGACGAGGCGCTGGCGCTCTTCGGCGGGCGCGGGGACGGCGGCGCCGCGCTGCTCGCGCGAGTCGACGCGGAGATCCGCTCGGCGGCGGCCGATCGGCGCTACGAGCGGGCGGCGGGGCTGCGGCGGCGTCGCGGCCGCCTGGAGCAGCTGCTCGGGGTGCTCGACGGGGTGCTCGCGGCGACGCACGCCCGGCCGCGGCTCGTGCGGGCGCCGCACCCGCGCGAGGCCGGCGCGCCCGACCTGTTCTGGCTCGTCGGAGGCCGGGTCGCGGACTGGGGCCGGGTCGCGGGGGTGGACGAGGCGGCGGAGCGCACGCGCGCGGCGCTGCGCGGGTGGGACCCGAGCCGCCCGACGACGCACCTGCCGGCCGACGAGGTCGACGAGGTGCGCATCGTCGCGAGCTGGGTCGCGTCGCGCGAGCCGCCGCAGCTCCCGCTCGACCCGCCGCCGTCGCCGGAGCGGCTGGCGGCGTTCGTCGCCGGCGGCTGAGGGTCGCCCGCGCTCAGGCGAACGGCAGCTCGACGACCGTGGCGGTCGCGCCGTCGTCGCCGACCGCCAGCTCCGAGCCCGGCTCGGCCTCGCGGCGAACGATCGCCAGCGCGATCGCGCCGTGGCGCGGCGAGTCGACGACGGTGCCGACGCGGCCGACCTCGCGCTCCCCGAGGCGCAGGGGCTCGCCCGGGTGGGCGGGGCCGTCGAGGCGCAACCCGCGCAGGTGGCGGTTCGGCTTGCCCTTGTAGAACAGCCGCGCGACCGTCTCCTGGCCGACGTAGCAGCCCTTCGTGAAGCTCACCGCGCGGTCGTTGAGACCGGCCTCCTGGGGAATCGTCGTCTCGTCCATGTCGATGCCGAAGCGCGGCCGTCCTCGCTCGACGCGCACCAGCTCGCCGGCGGCCTCGGAGACCTCGACCGCGCCGGCCTCCACCAGCGCCGCCCGCACCGCGTCGGCGTCTTCGGCGGCGCAGATGACGTCGACGCCGTCGGCGGTCGCGACCAGCACGACCTCGGCTCCGCCGCGCCGCGCGCGCATGGAGGCGTGCTCCTGGCCCGGCAGCGCCGCGGCGCCGGCGACCTCGCGGGCGCGCGGCCCGACGAGCGAGAGCAGCGCCCGCTCGAGCGTGCGCTTGTGCAGCTCGACGTCGTAGCCGATCTTGAAGCGGCGGATGACGTCGAACAGCCCTTGGAGAGCGGGCCGCTCGGTGTCGAGCCAGAGCTCGTCACCGAGGTCGAGGATCCGCACGTCGCCCTGCATCTTGCCCTTGTGGGTCAGGAACGCCGCGTAGCAGCCGGTGCCGGGCTCGAGGCCCACGACGTCGTTGGTCACCTGGCCGGCGAGGAACTCCTTCGCCTGACCGCCGGTGAGCGCGAGCTTGCCCCGTTCGGAGCGGTCGATCAGCCCACATCCCCGCTCTACCGCTGCAATCTCATCTTCAGTCATGGCTAAAATTCCAGGGTTCATGGAGCGCATCACATCCGCCGTCGAAGACTACGCCAAGGCGATCTACGCCCTGGAGTCCCGGGGCGGCGGCGAGGCGGTGTCGACCAACGCGCTCGCCGAGCGCCTCGAGGTGACGCCGGCGTCGGCCTCCAACATGGTCAAGAAGCTCGACACGCTCGGGCTGGTGCGCCACGTGCCCTATCGCGGCGTCCAGCTCACGCCCGAGGGGGCGCGCGTGGCGCTGGAGGTCATCCGCCACCACCGCCTGCTCGAGCTCTACCTCGCGGAGACGCTGGACGTGCCGTGGGACCGCGTGCACGACGAGGCCGAGGTGCTCGAGCACGTCCTGTCCGAGGAGCTCGAGGAGCTCATCGCGGCCAAGCTCGGCCACCCGACGCACGACCCTCACGGCGATCCGATCCCGACGAAGGACCTGCGGATCGAGGAGGGGCCGCTCACGACGCTCCAGGAGCTCGAGCCGGGGGCGTGCGGCGTGCTGGTGCGCGTGTCGGACTCGGATCCGTCGATGCTGCGCTACCTCGCCGCGCGCGGGATCGAGCTGGGCGCCAGCTTCGAGGTCGTCGACAAGCAGCCGTTCGACGGCCCCGTCTTCGCCCGCTTCGACGGGGAAGCCGAGGTGCACGCGCTGGGCGGCGCGCTCGCCAGGGCCATGCGCGTCGAGCTCGACGTCTGACCGGCGCCCGCTTCGGCTAGATTTAGGCGCTCGATGCCCCTCGCCGACGACTTCCAGGCCATCGTCGACTCGCTGCCCGACGACTGGACCGACCTCGAGCTCGCCCTCCGCATTCGCGATGTCGAGCGCTACGTGGAGACCGCGACCTACCTCGTGACGATCAACGCGCAGCCGCTCTCGCGCAACGCGTGGCACTGGCGGCTGCTGGTCGCCCACCGCTTCGGCCACGCGGCCGCGGCGCCGGCCGTCCACGCGACGATGAAGATGCTCGACAACGCCGGCATCGACGGTGAGCTCGAGCTGCGCGAGCTGCGGACCGGGCGCACCGAGGTGGTGCAGATGTGGGGCCGCCCCGAGTCGGCCCGCGAGGAGTTCCGCCGGCTGCGCGCCCAGTAGCCGCCCGGCTCAGCCCTCGACCGGCGCGTCGGCGTAGCGCAGCACGAACATCTCGAAGACCTCGGGCGGTCTGTCGACGATCCCGAACTCCGCCTCCCACCTCGCCCAGCGGCGCAGGACGCGCTCGTCGAGCGCGCCCGGGCGCCCCGTCGGGCCCGTGAAGACGCTGGTCAGCACGTCGAGCTCGGCGAGGATCGACTCTCGCGACGCTCCTCTCACGCGCGAGAGAAGGTCCTGCGCGCTGGACTCCGGGTCGGTCAGCGTGAACTCGTAGCCACGGCGCAGCCCGGCGACCGTGGCGCGCACGAGCGCCGGCCGGTCGGTCAGCGTCTCGCGCGCCGCGCAGAGCAGCAGCTCCGGGTACGAAGGCGCGCCGAAGTCGTCGACGCGGAACTGGCGCGAGCCCGGGCGGCGGCGCTCGAGCGCGACGCCTTCGACGTTCCAGAACGCGGTCGCGCCCGCGACCCGCTCCGACAGCAGCGCGGCGACCGCGTTGAAGCCGATCGTCACCGTCTCGACCGCATCCGGGTCGCCGCCCGCGCCCTGCACGATCGAGCGCAGCACCGCCACGTCGGAGGGCAGGCCGGTGACGCCCACCTTCTCGCCCTCGAGGTCCCGGGGTCGGCGGATCTCGGGCTGGGCCAGCACGGCGGCGAGCGGGCGCTGCGCGATGCTCATGACGCAGACGACGTCGCGGCCGCGCTCCCGGGCGATGGCGACGTCGTGGATGTCGAGCACAGCGAAGTCCGTCCGGCCGCCGAGCAGCAGCTTGATCGCGTCGGCCGAGGAGGACGGCTCGCGGATCTTCAGCGTGACGCCCTCGGCCGCCGCGTAGCCGCGCTCGACCGCCGAGTAGATGCCCGCGTGGATCGCGTTCGGCGTGAAGTCCAGCAGCACCGTCGCCTCGGCGTTGGGCCGCGCGGCCTCGGCGTCGGTGCCGCAGGCGGCGGCGGTCGCGGCGAGCAGGAGCGCCGCCGCCGCCGCGGCGAGCGCCCCCCGCGGCGTCACGTGCCCACCCGGCCCATACCGCGCTGGACGGCGGGCGGCTCCCAGCC
>JANJUA010000382.1 GCA_024710825.1 Solirubrobacteraceae bacterium | reverse complement strand
CGTACTCGTTCCAGTCGCGCTTCGTCGACGACGACGGGACGGCGGCGACGAACCCCGAGCAGCTGATCGCGGCGGCCCACGCGGCCTGCTACTCGATGGCCCTCGGGAACATCCTCGGCGAGGCCGGGACGCCCGCCACCTCGATCCGCACGACTGCGCGGGTGCAGCTGCGCCCGGTGGACGGCAACCCGACGATCGTCTCGATCGCGCTGAGCACGGTCGGCGAGGTCCCGGGCATCGACGCGGGCACGTTCGCCGAGCAGGCGGACAAGGCGAAGGCGGGCTGCCCGGTCTCGCGGGCGCTGGCCAGCGTGCCCGAGATCACGCTCGAGGCCAGCCTTGCCTGAGCCGTGGTCGGGCGGCGCCCTGTGCGCCGGTGCCCGGTGACCGCCGTGAAGACGCTCGACGACGCCCTGGCGGTCGTGCGGGAGGTGATGCCCGAGCCGACGCCGCTGGTGGCGCGGCCGGGCCTCGACCGCGACGGCCGGGAGATCCTGCTCAAGCGCGAGGACGTCGGCCCCTGCGCCGCGTTCAAGTGGCGCGGCGCGCTCTGCGTGCTCACGGAGCTGAGCGCCCAGGGCGCCGAGGGCGTGGTCACCTCCTCCACGGGCAACCACGGCGCCGCCACGGCGTGGGCCGCGACACGGCTGGGCATGACCGCTCACGTGGTCGTCCCGGTGGGAGCCAGCGAGCGCAAGCAGGCTCTGATCGCCGAGCACGGAGCCACGCTGCAGCAGCGCGGCTCCGACCTCGACGAGGCGGCGGAGGAGGCGCGCGCGCTTGCCGAGGAGCGCGGCCTGCCGTTCGTGGAGGACGGCGCGTCGGCGGCGCAGCTGCTCGGCACCGGCACGATCGGGGCCGAGCTGGACGGCCAGGGCCTCGACGTCGTCGTGGTGCCCCTGGCCTGCGGCGCGCTGGCCGGCGGCCTCGCCACCGTGCTGAAGGCCGGCACGTCGCCGCCCTGGATCGTGGGCGTGCAGTCGGCCGCGTTCCCGCGGCTCGGTGCGCTCTGGCGGGGCGACCCGGACCCGGGCATCTCGCAGGGGCGCTCGTTCGCCGGCGGGCTGGCCGACAGCCGCATAGTCGAGCCGGCCTTCTCGGCCTGCCGGGCGCTCGACGACGTCGTCGCGGTCGACGACGCGCAGCTCGAGGAGGCGATCCGCACCCTGCACCGGGAGCTGGGCGACGTGGTCGAGGGCGCCGCCGCGGCGCCGCTCGCCGCGCTGCACGCCTTCGGTGACCGGATCCCGCCCGGCCGCGTCGGGCTCGTCGTCTCCGGCGCCAACCTGGACCCGGAGGACGAGGCGCGGATCCTGGGGCGGCCCTTGCCCTAGCCGATGTCAGCTCGTGGACGCCGCCCCGTGGCGGCGCTCCACGAGCCGGTCGAGCACGGCGGTGTCGAAGTGGTCCCACACCGTCATCCGCGCGGCGCGCGCGACGTCGGGCAGGCCGGCGACGATCGCCTCGACCTCCGCCAGCTCCCCGTCCGTGAGCTCCCAGTCGTCGGCGCCGGCCACCGCCGCCACGTGCCCCGGCCGCTTCGCGCCCACGATGGTCGAGCTCACCGCGGGGTGGCGCAGCGTCCATGCCACCGCGAGCTGGGCGAGGGTGCGCCCGTGCCCGCGCGCCCAGGCGGAGAGCTCCTCCGAGAGCCGCACGTAGTGCTCGTAGACGCCGTGCTGGTAGCGCGGCAGGAAGTGGCGCTCGTCGTCGGGCGCGAAGACGCGGTCGGCCTGGAGCCCGTCGGCGAGCAGGCCGCGGCTCAGCGGGCTGTAGGCCAGCACCGCGATGCCGTGCTCGAGGGCGTAGGGGAGGATCTCGTCCTCCACCGCGAGGTGGAGCCGGTCGGTGTCGTGGCCGCGATCGATCAGGCTGTAGAGGTTCTGCGTCGAGAACACCCGCGTCCGCCTCGCCAGGGCGTCCAGGCGGTCGACGGTCAGGTTGCTGACGCCGATGCGCAGCGCCTTGCCCGAGGCGCGCAGCGCGGTCAGCGTCTCGGCCAGCTCGTCGATCGGCGTCGGGCCGAACGGCCGCACCCAGTCCTCGTCGCCGTGCAGCTGGTAGAGGTCGACGCGGTCGGTCCGCAGCCGCCGCAGCGTCGCGTCCAGCGCCGCGGTGAGGTTGCGCCGCGTGTAGGCCTCGCACGGGAACGCCTTGGCGGCCAGGAAGACCCGGTCGCGCCGTCCGCGCAGGATCCGGCCGAGGCGCTCCTCGGAGTCGAGGTAGGTCTCGGCGGTGTCGATCGTCGTCCAGCCGGCGTCGAGGGCGGCGTCGACGGTCGCCCGCGCGTCGGCCTCGCTGACCGCGCCGTAGCCGCCCCCGAGGGCGTAGCCGCCGAGCGCCAGCCGGCTCAGGTGCGCCGTCACAGGACCGGACCCTCCCCGTCGACGAACCGGCGGGTCGGGGTGTCAAGCGCGGTGCCGGACATAGGGCTCTCCCTGGGTGGTGACGTCGTCGAGGAGGAAGGCGTGTGCCGCGAGGGCGTAGATCTGCGCGGCCGTTACGAGCTCGGCGACGGCGACGTGCTCGTCTGGGCCGTGGGCGCGCAGCAGGGTTCCCGGGCCGAGCCCGGGGATGGTCGGGATGCCCCGCTCCGTCAGGCTGCGGCCGTCGGTCCCGCCCGGGAAGCAGCCGAGCGTCGGCGCGGCGCCGAGGACGTCCGTCCACGCTCGCGCGGCCGCCCGCACGATCGGGGCGTCGGCGTCGACCGCCGAGGGCTCCACCCAGCGCAGCGTGCCGGGCGCGTGCTCGACGCGGACCCCGGAGCCGTCGAGCGCCTCCGCGACCTGTGCCTCCAGCGCCGGCCGGCTGGTCCCGGGGACGACGCGGATCTCGACGTCCGCCCGCGCGCCGGCGGGCACGACTCCCCAGCCGCGCCCGCCCTCGACGCCGACGACGATCAGGTCGGCGGCGCCGTGGATCGGATGCGGCGGCTCGCGCAGCACGGGCGTCCGCTCGCGCAGCCGCGCGATCGCGTCGGTCAGGACGTCGATCGCGTTGACGACGCCCGGCTCGCGCACCAGGCTCGTGTGACCGCTCGTGCCCGCCGCGTGCAGCGAGAAGCGAGCCGCGCCCCGGGCCGCGACGTAGAGGCGCTCGAACGGCTCGGCGACGCCGCTCGGCTCGGCGACGATCGCCGCGTCCACGGGCTCGTCGAGGACGTCGCGCACGTGATCCATGCCGAGGCGTCCGCCGGCCTCCTCGTCCGCGTTGGCGACGAGGACGACGCGCCGGCTCGCGGTGACGCCGGCCTCCGCGAGCGCGGCGAGCGCGGCGATCATCGCCGCCGCGCCGCCCTTGATGTCGCTGGCGCCGCGGCCGTGGACGGCGCCGTGCTCGATCGCCCCGCCGAACGGGTCGCGCGCCCAGCCGTCGCCGGCCGGGACGGTATCGAGGTGGGCCCCGAGCAGCAGGGTGCGCGCCCCCCGCGGCCCGGCCGCGGCGATCAGGCTCTCCCGACCGGGCTCCGGCGCCACCACCCGGCACTCGACCCCTTCGATCCGCTGCACCGCGGCTCGCGCGGCCGCGACCGCCGCGCGCTCGTCACCGGGCGGGTTCTCGCTGCGCGCCCGGATCAGCTCGCCCGTCAGCTCGGCGATCTCCCTGCCGCGGTCGGCCAGGCGACGGCGCAGCTCCTGCTTGGAGGCTCGGCTCACGCGCTGCGGTGGGGATCGCGGAGCGGCGCCAGCACCGCGCTGGCGCGGGCGACGTCGTCGTGGTCGTTGTAGAGGTGGAAGGAGACGCGCACCGAGCCGTCCGCGCAGGTCATCCGGATGCCGGCCTCCCGCAGCGTCGCGGCGATCTCGTCGCGCGTGCCGCGGACCGGCACGCCGAGCACCGACGACCCGGTCGGCGCGATCTCGAGCCGCTCGGCGAGCGCGTCGGCCAGGCCGACGCACCAGGCCTCCCGCTCGGCCGTCGGCACGCCGTCGAGGAAGGCCAGCGACTCCCGCGCCCCGACCCAGGCGAACCAGGCCAGCGAGACGTCGTAGCGGGCGGCGTCCGGGGCGAGCTTGCCGAGGTCGCCGCCGAAGTAGCCGCCGTACGGGTCGGCCTGCGCCCGCCACGACGCGCAGCGCGGCAGCACGCGCTCGCGCCACCGCTCGGCGACCGCGAGGAAGCCGACGCCGCGGGGGCACAGCAGGTGCTTGTAGCCCGCCGCGACGACGAAGTCGAGATCGTGGCGCTCGGCGTCGACGCCCAGCACGCCGGCCGAGTGCGTCGCGTCGAGCAGCACGGCGGTGCCGGTCGCCCGGGCGCGCTCCGAGAGGGCGGCGAGGTCGATGCGTCCGCCGCCGTTGGAGCGCACGTGGCTGACGGCGACCAGGGCCGTCTCGTCGGAGATCTCGCCGACGAGCTCGTCGAAGGGCACCCGCCGGATGCGAGCGCCGCGCTCGGCCTCGGCGACGACGAGCGGCAGCAGCACCGATGCGAACTCGTCGTCGGCGACGAGGATCTCGTCGCCGGGCCGCAGCATGGACGCGACGATCGCGACGCCGACCGAGACCGCCGGCACCAGCGCGACGTCGGCTGTGCGGGCGCCCGCCAGCGACGCCAGCAGGCGCCGGCAGTCCTCGCCGAGCGGGTCCCAGTCGACGGGCCAGCTCCCGGTCCCGGTCTGCCATTGCCGCAGCGCGCGGGCGCTGGCCTGCACCGCCGGCTCCGGCGGCAGGCCGTAGCTGGCGGTGTCCAGGTAGGTCTCGGCGGCGGAGAACAGGCCCGCCGCGGACGGGTGGCCGCTCACGGCGATCCGATCTCGAGCACCGCCGCCAGCGCGCCCGGCTCGACGAGCAGGGCCCGCACCGGGCTCGCCTCGCCGTCCTCGAGCGCCAGCGGGAGCGCGATCAGCACGTACTCGCCGGGCTCCACCTCGCGCAGGTCGGCGCCCTCCAGGATCGCGCACTCGGCGCCGAGCAGCGTCTTGTGGGTCGGGTTGGTGGTGGTGTCGAAGCGCTCGATGCCCTGGTAGTCGATGCCGGCGAGGCGGAAGCCGCGCTCGACGAGCCACTGCGCACCCGAGTGCGCCAGCGCCACGTAGTCGCTGTCGAACGTGTCGAGGTGCCAGAGCCGGCGGCAGTTCGACGTCTTCATCAGCATCCGGGTGTGACCGTCGAGCTCGGGGCGGCCCTCGAGGTCGGCGCGCTCCACGTCGCGACCCTCCACGTCGGTCAGGTCGAGGACGACGCAGCGCCCGAGGTAGCGGTCCAGCGGGGTGCTCGCGATGTCCTTGCCGTCGGGCAGGAAGTGCGTCGGAGCGTCCACGTGCGTGCCGACGTGGCTGTTGAGGCTCCACGAGCTGCCGGTCACCGCGTCGCCGCGCGCGACGTCCGCGAAGACGGAGCGCTCCGCCACCGGGGACATGCCCGGCCAGGGGACGGTGCCGGGCCCCAGCCGCACGGAGATGTCGTGAATGCCGCTTGTCATGGTCACCTACCGGGTCTCGAGGGGTCGGCGGACGGCGTCGCGCCCGCTGCGCAGGGCGAGGCCGCTGCCGTGGTCGAAGAGATGGATGCGGTCGGATGCGACGCAGAGCTCGAGCGGCCGACCGAGGCCGATCGGCGCGCGCGGGCTGACGAGCGCGACGAAACGCTCCCCGCGCTCGGCGAGCGGGAACTCGACGGCCTGCTCCCCGCCGAGGTACTCGAGCAGCTCCGGCGTCACCGTGACCCGGACGGCGCCGTCGCCGTCGAGGTCGAAGTCGCCGGGACGGATGCCGACCGTCACCGACCTGCGCCCGTCGAGCTCGTCGCGCAGGCGCCCGTCGAGCGGGATGCGCAACGCGCCGTAGACGAGGGCGTCGTCGATCACCTCCGCCTCGACGAAGTTCATCGCCGGCGAGCCGATGAAGCCGGCGACGAAGCGGTTGACCGGCCGCTCGTAGAGCGCTCGGGGCTCGCCCACCTGCTGCAGCACCCCGCCGTCGAGGACGCAGACCCGGTCGCCCAGCGTCATCGCCTCGGTCTGGTCGTGGGTGACGTAGATCGTCGTCACCCCGAGCGTCGCGTGCAGGCGCGCCAGCTCCGAGCGCATCGACACGCGAAGCTTGGCGTCGAGGTTCGAGAGCGGCTCGTCCATGAGGTAGACGGCCGGCTCGCGCACCATGGCGCGGCCGATGGCGACCCGTTGGCGCTGGCCGCCCGACAGCGTGTCCGGGTGGCGGTCGAGCAGCGGCTCGAGCTCGAGGACGCGGGCCGCCTCGCTCACCTGCTCGTCGATCGCCGCGCGGGGCTGCCGGCGGCGCTTGAGCCCGAACTCGAGGTTCTGGCGCACGGTCATGTGCGGGTAGAGCGCGTAGCTCTGGAACACCATCGCGACGTCGCGGTCGCGCGGCCGCACGTCGGTGACATCGCGGCCGCCGATCGTGATCGAGCCCTCCGACGGCGCCACGAACCCGGCGATCATCCGCAGCAGCGTCGACTTGCCGCAGCCCGACGGTCCGACGAGCACCATGAACTCGCCGTCGACGACCTCCAGCGTCAGATCGGCGACGGCCGGCACCGCGGCGTCGTAGCTCTTGCTGACGTCGTGCAGCGTTACGGACGCCACGTGATCACCGTCCAATCAGCGTGGCGAAGCCACGGTCGAGGTACTTCTGGACGAAGCTGAACAGGAGCAGGACCGGCAGGGTGCTGATCAGCGCGGTCATCATCAGAGCCTGCCAGCCGATGTCCCACTGGCCGATGCTGGAGAACACGCCCACGGTCACCGGCCACTTCTCCGGCACCGCCGACAGGAAGGTCAGCGAGATGACGAACTCGTTCCAGCCGAACAGGAACGAGTAGACCGCGGTGGCCGCGAGCCCGGGCAGCGAGAGGGGGAGGATCACGTGCCACAGGGTGGCCAGCCGCCCGCACGCGTCGAGCGTGGCCGCCTCCTCGAGCTCCGTCGAGATCGCGCTGAAGAACCCGGTGAGCAGCCAGATCGAGAACGGCAGGATGAACGCCGAGCTGGCCAGGATCACGCCCGGGAAGCCGCCGAGCAGCCCGAGGTCGGTGGCCGTCTGGAAGAGCGGCACGATCACGACGATCGGCGACAGCATCTGCGTCACCAGCACCACCGTCATGAAGCCGTCGCGCAGCGGGAAGCGATGGCGCGCCAGGGCGTAGGCGGCCGGAATCGCGCACGCCAGCGTCAGGAAGGTCACGCCGAAGGCGATGATGAGGCTGTTGCGCAGGCCGCGCAGCACCGTCTCGTCGGTCCAGATGTCGACGAAGATGCTCCAGTTCGGCGCGGTCGGCAGCCATGACTGCGCCCCCGCCAGCTCGGCGTCCGGCTTGAGCGCCGTCGACACCATGACCAGGTAGGGGAACAGGCAGATGCCGGCGACGATCAGCGCCGCTCCGTAGAGCGTGAAGCGCCAGGCGTCGAGGTGGAACCCGGGGCGACGCATCACACGCGCGTCCGATTGACGAGGCCGCGCACGTAGACGATGCTCATCACGAGCAGCAGGACCAGGATCACCACGGCGATCGCGGACGCGGTGCCGATGTCGAAGTCGCCGGAGAAGCCGGTCCGGTACAGGTAGGTGGCGAGGATGTCGGTCTTGTTGACCGGCCCTCCGCCGGTCATCACGTAGATGATCGGGAACGAGTTGAAGACCAGCACGAAGTTCGAGAGCGTGACCACGAGCAGCACGCGCCGGATCATCGGCAGGGTCACGAAGAAGGCCCGCGCGAGCGCGCCCGCCCCGTCGAGCTCGGCCGCCTCGTGGATGCTGTCGGGGATGCTGCGCATGGCCGCCACGAGCATCACCGCCGTGAACGGCACCGACCCCCAGATCCCGACGTAGATGACCGCCAGGGCGGCCTGGGGGACGTCGGCGAGCCAGGCGACCGAGACCTCGCCCAGCCCGAGCAGCGAGATCGACTCGTTGACCAGCCCCTTCGGGGACATGGCGAAGCGCCACACTACGGCGCTCAGCGCCAGCGACGTCGCCCACGGCAGCATCAGCACCACGCGGAACAGCCAGCGCCCGCGGAACCGCGCCTGGAGGACGTGGGCGACCGCGAAGCCGGCGACCGTCGTGACCCCGACCACCGACACGGTCCAGACGACCGTCTGGGCGAACACGCGCCAGAACGTGCCGTCGGCGAACAGGTCGCGGTAGTTCGCGAGCCCGACCCAGGTCTTCTCGGGGCTCAGGCCCTCCTGGGTGTGCAGCGAGAGCCAGACCGTCTGCACGATCGGGATCGCTAACACGGCCGCCAGCAGCAGCGCCGCGGGCAGCAGATAGGCGTACAGGCGCCAGAGGCCGTCGGGGAGGCGAGCTCGCTCGCCTCCCCGCGGCCCGGCGGCCGGAGTGACCGACGTGACGGCCACGTCAGGACTGGGCGGCCTCGGCGATCGCCTCGCAGGTCTTCTCCGGCGAGGTCCCGTCCGTGTACATCGACTGCAGCGCGCGCGTGCCCTGGTCGCTCAGCTTCAGCCAGCCCGGATCGGAGGGGACGAACTTGCCCTCCCTGACCAGGTCGACGAAGGTCTTCAGCGGCTCCTCCTGGTAGCGGGGAGCGTCGAAGCCCTCGGTGAGCACGGGCAGCATGCCGCGTCCCTCGACGAGCGAGTCGGCGTTCTCGGCCTCGTAGAGGAACTCCGCGAACGCCGCGGCGGCGTCGGTGTTGCCGCCGTCCTTGAACAGGATGAACGCATCCTGGATGTCGAGCGTCGTCGACGTGCTGCCCGCCGGGATCGGCGCGACGCCGTAGTCCAGCTTGGGCGCGTCCGCGGCGAGCATGCCGATCATCCAGGGGCCGGTGATCGTCATGGCGGCCTCACCGCCGGTGAACATCGCCATCTGCTCGGGCAGGTCGGCCGCGGTGACGTTGGGCTGGGTCACGCCGTCGACCATGCCCTGCAGCGCGGACACGGCGGTGACGCAGGCCTCCTGGTCGATCGCCAGGTTGCCGTCGGCGTCGGTGAGCTCGGCGCCCTGGCTCCAGTAGACGTACGGGAACCACGCGGCAAACGCCTCGGCGCCGGTGCCCTGGAGCGCGAAGCCGTACTCGGCGCCGCCGTCGGCGACGATCTTCTTGCCGTCCTCGATCAGCTCGTCCCAGGTCGCGGGCGGCTCGTCGAGCCCCGCCTTCTCGAACGCGTCCTTGTTCCAGAACAGCGCGCGCGACGTCGACAGGTAGGGGAGGGCGAACTGCTCGCCGCTGATCTTGGCCCCTTCGAGCAGCGTGGGGTCGAAGCGGTCCAGCAGCGAGGCGTCGACCTGCTCGGTCCACGGCACGAGGGCCTGTGCCTCGGCGAACGCGGGCACCCAAGCGGTCGGCACGGCCGCGAGGTCGGGCGGGTTCTTGCCGCGGACCTGGGTGGTCAGCAGCTGCTGGTAGTTGTTCGTCGGCGGCAGGGTCAGCTCGACCTTGACGTCGGGATGCTCGGCCTCGAAGGCCTTGATGACGTCGTTGGCCCACTTCTTGGTGTCGGGGTCGTAGTCGAGCATCGACCAGCGCACCGTCCCGCTCAGCTCCTCGGCGCCGGCGTCCGCGGCGGCGGTCGTGCCGCTCGTCGAGGCGCCGGCGTCGCTCGAGTCGTCGTCGCTGCCGCCGCAGCCGGCGGCGAACGCGCCGAGCGCAGCGATCGCGATGACGAGCAGCAGACGGGTCATCAGACCCCCCGAGCCGCGCAGCATTGCATGCAACAGGATCCCCTCCTCAGACGTGGATGCCCGGGTGACAGCATTCACCTTTCGGGCGTCATCTCAGATGATGAGTTGGCAACCTAGACCGCCGGCGTCCGAGCTGTCAAGCACGTAATGGGCCGGCCGTCCGTCAGCGAGCGTCGGCCGGGGTCGGCGCGACGTCGGCCTGCTCGAGCTCGCGCAGCGAGTCCTCCAGCGACCAGTTGACGTGGCGACGCATCGCCTCGGCGGCGCCGTCGGGGTTGCGGCGTCCGATCTCCTGGGCGATCGCGCGGTGCTGCTCGAGGATCGCGTCGACGCGCCCGGGCTCGATCGCGATCAGGTGCCAGCTGGTCAGGAGCCCGCGGTGGGCGTCGCGGGCGATGCGGGCGAGCACGACGTTGCCCGACCCGTCGCCGATGGTCCCGTGGAAGGCGCGATCGAGCTCGATGAAGTCCGTCAGCGCCGACGGGTCCCGGCCGCCGTGCACGACGTGGTCGACCTGGTCGCGCGCGCTGGCCACGAGCACCTTCAACGTCTGGATCGTCCCGTCGGAAGCGTGTATCGCGCAGCGCCGGGCGGTCTCCACCTCGATCGTCAGCCGCGCCTCGTAGAGGTCGCGCATGAGCTTCTCGGGCAGGCGCTCGCTCTGCATCGCCCGTTGGAGCAGCAGGTCGAGGAAGCGCCATTCGGCGATGCCGTTGACGATCGTGCGCTTGCCGTGCGCGACGCGGACCAGTCCGGCTGTCGCGAGCGCCTGGAGCGTCTCGCGGGCCACCGTGCGAGAGACGCCGTGGGTGCGGGTGAGCTGGTCGCCCGTGGGGAAGACGCTGCCCTCCGCCATGCGGCCGGCCACGATCTCCCTCGCCAGCGCGACGGCGAGGCGCTCGTGCATGCGGACTTCTGTCTCTGCCACCTGGTTCTCCTCGACCCGAGCCGGACGCGTGCGCCATCTTGACACGACAGACAGTATCCGTGTAAGACTCTCGTGCTTAGATGGAGAGCATAAGAGTTGAGTGCGATGTCGACGCCAAGCGTCCGCTTCCGGTGATCGACGGCGCCGTCGCGGGCGGACCGCTCGACGAGGTCGCCACGCCCGTCCTGGTGGTCGACGCCCCCAGCCTCGAGCGCAACATCGACCGCATGGCGCGGCTCACGAGCGGCGGCGTGCGGCTGCGGCCCCACTTCAAGACCCACAAGTCGGTCGCCGTGGCTCGCCGTCAGATGGCGGCGGGAGCGATCGGGATCACCGCCGCGACGGTCTGGGAGGCGCACGCGCTGGCCGCCGGAGGCATCGAGAGCGTCCTGATCGCCAACGAGGTGATCGGCACCCCCAAGCTGCGTCGCGCCGCGCAGGTCGCGAGTGCGTGCCGGCTCACCGTGGCGGTCGACAGCCCGGAGGGCGCGCGCGCCCTGTCCGCCGCGGCCGTCGAGGGCGCGGCGAGCATCGCGGTCGTGCTGGAGATCGACGTGGGCATGGGGCGCTGCGGCGTTCGCTCCGTCGACGACGCGCTCGCCCTGGCCGCCCTGGTCGACCGGCTCGACAGCCTGGAGCTCCACGGGGTCATGGGCTACGAGGGCCACTGCGTGCTCGAGCCCGACCCGGCGCGTCGGCGCGCGCTGGCCGACGAGGCCATGGACGTGCTCGTCCACCACGCCGAGCGCCTGGCGGAGGCCGGCCACCGCGTCGACGTCGTCTCCGCCGGAGGCACCGGGACCGCGTGGATGGACGGGCTCGACGAGCGCATCACCGACATCCAGGCCGGCTCCTACGTCTTCATGGACAGCGCGTACGAGCGGGTGGTCGGCGACTTCGAGGTGACGCTGAGCGTGCTGGCCACCGTCCTCAGCCGGCACGGCGACACGGCGGTGCTCGACTGCGGCGTCAAGACGGTCGCCAACACGCTGGGCAGCCCCCGCCTGCTGGAGGGCGGCGGCACCGTCCGCTACGTGGCCGAGGAGCACACGGTGGTCGACCTCGAGCCCCGCAGCACGCTCGCGATCGGCGACCGCGTCCGCGTCGTGACCGGGCACTGCTGCGAGACGGTCAACCTCCATGATCGCCTGGTCGTCGTCCGGGACGACATCATCACCGAGATCTGGCCAACGATGGGTCGCGGACCCGGGGGAGTGTGGGAATGAGCCGCTTCAAGGAGCGCGCGGCGGTCGTGACCGGCGGCGCGCAGGGCATCGGGCGGCGCGTGGTGGAGCAGCTCCACGAGGAGGGCGCCGACGTCCTGATCCTCGACGCCGACGGCGAGCTCGCCGAGGCGACGGCGCGCGCCGTCGGCTCGTCCGTCAGCGCGATGGGCGGCGACGTCGCCCGGCGCGAGGACGTCGCGGCGGCCGTCGACTCGTGCGTGGAGCGGTACGGGCGGATCGACGTGATGGTGGCCCACGCGGGCATCGCCGACGTCGAGCCGTTCCTGGCGATCGGCGACTCCAGCTGGCAGCGGATGATGGACGTCAACGTCAACGGCGCCTTCTTCTGCGCGCAGGAGGCAGCGCGCCACATGGTCGAGGCGGGGACCCGCGGCTCGATCGTCGTCACCTGCTCGACCAACGCGTTCTGGGTCGAGTCCAACGCCGCGCACTACAACACGTCCAAGGGCGGCGTCGCGACCCTCATCCGCTCGGCGGCGCTCGACCTCGCGCCGCACGGCGTACGCGTCAACGGAGTCGACCCCGGCCTCATCCGCACGCGGCTGACCCGCTACGTGACCGAGGATCCCACCAACGCGGCCGAGTACCTGCGGGGCATCCCGCTCAACCGCTTCGGCGAGCCGGCGGACATCGCCAACGCGATCCTGTTCCTCGCCAGCGACGAGTCGTCGTGGATCACCGGACAGCGGATCTGCGTCGACGGCGGCCAGACGCTCGGGACGCCGTTGCCGCTGCCGGACGAGGCGCTGCCGGGCTCCCAGCGCGCGGCCACCGCCGGTTGACATGGAGATCACCGGCTACGGCGACAGGTTCGGCGTGGCGCCGGGCGAGCGCGTCGAGCTCAAGCTGAGCATCGACCCGCCGGGGCCCTACGAGGCGCAGCTCGTCGAGCTGCTGCACGGCGACGAGCATCCCGACGGGCCGGGGTTCCGGGAGCGTGTCGTCCCGTCGCCCATCGACGGAAGGCACGAAGGACGTCTCCAGCGCGCCGACTCCGGGTCGTGCCTGGTCGTCGACGACGCCCCGGGATTGGGCGGCGACGCGATCGAGATCGAGGTCTGGGTGTGGCCGACGCTCCCGGCGGCGGGGCACGTCCAGACGATCGCGGCGCGCGGGACGAGCTGGGCGGTCGGCCTCGACGCGGACGGACGCCTGGCGGCGTGGCTGGCCGATGCCGACGCGCCGGTCGCGCGCCACGCGGATGTACTGCCCGCGCGCCGCTGGGTGCGGGTGCGCGCGCGGATCGACGTCGCCGGCGGCGCGGTGACGCTCACGCGCGAGCTGCCGGAGCCCGACCTCGGCGCCGAAGCCGTGGCGACGACGACCGGCCGCGGTCGAGGCGCGCCCGCCGCCGGCCCGCTGGTGTGGGCCGGCGCGATCGCGTCCGCCGGCATCGACCGCCACTTCAACGGCAAGCTCGAGGCGCCCGTGCTGCGCGACGGCGACGGTGGCCTCCTCGCGGCCTGGGATCTCGCCCGCGGCCCGGAGGGCACCGTCGTCGCCGACACCGGCCCGTCCTCGCTGCACGGCCGGCTCGTGAACCGGCCCATGCGGGCGGTGACCGGGCACGCCTGGGACGGCACGACGATGGACTTCCGCTGCGCGCCCGAGCAGTACGCGGCGATCGCCTTCCGGGAGGACGACCTCGACGACGCCGGGTGGGCGACGGACCTCGCCCTCGACGTGCCCGCGGACCTTCCGAGCGGCGTCTACGCCGTGCGGGTGCGTGCGAACGGGCTCGAGGATCACGTCGCGTTCGCCCTCGGCCCCCCGCGCGG
>JANJUA010000368.1 GCA_024710825.1 Solirubrobacteraceae bacterium | reverse complement strand
AGGCCGACGCCGACGAGGCGCGTGCGCGCGCGGCCGTCGGCGTCGCCGCCGAGGACGTCGAGCAGCGTGGCGCTGACGAAGGTCCCGATGACGACGTCGGTGAGCAGGGGATGCAGGGCGTGCCCGAGGCGGGTGCCGCTGAGCGCCTCCTTCAGCGCCGTGGGCGACAGCGCCGCGCGCGCTCGCTTCGCGATGGCCTTCCCGGCGGGATCGAGCGCGGCGGCGGCCTCGATGCGCTCGACGAGGCGGTCGGCGGGCGCCGCGGACCTGGTGGCGTGCATGGAGGTGCCGGTACCCCGTGGCCGGGGTCCCGTATCCCGCGGCGCAGAACCCGGCGACGCTCGAGGCTTCTGTCACGATGCGTGAATGATAGATTCTTTCTATCATGCACGTCCAGGCGTTCCGCACGCCGGAGAGCGGCGATCTCGAACATCGTGTGATCGACATGATCGGCGAACTACGGGAGCAGCTACACCACCGGGTTGCTCAGCCTCGCCGATGGTTCGGGAGCCTGCGGCGAATGACCCTCGCCCGAGCCGTGCAGGCGTCGAACAGCATCGAGGGCTACGACGCGAGCCTCGACGACGTCATGGCGGCCGTGGACGGCGACGACCCGATGGACGCGGACACCGAGACGCGGCTCGCGCTCGACGGCTATCGCGACGCCATGACCTACGTGCTCCAGATTGCGCAGGACCCGTACGCGCGCATCGACGAAGGCGTCCTCAAGTCTCTGCACTTCATGATGCTCCGTCACGAGCTCCGGAAGAACCCGGGGCTCTGGCGACCGGGTGCGATCTTCGTCCGCCGGGAATCGACCGGCGAGATCGTCTACGAGGGACCCGAGTCCGACCTGATCCCGGGCCTGATCGGCGCGATGCTCGACGAGCTGGACCGTTCCGAGGAGCCGCCCCTGGTACGCGCGGCAGTCGCCCACCTGAACCTCGTGATGATCCATCCGTTCAGCGACGGAAACGGCCGGATGGCGCGCTGCCTGCAAACGCTCGTCCTCGCGCGCGAACGGATCGTCGCGCCGGTGTTCTCGAGCGTCGAGGAATACCTCGGACGCAACACGGAGGCGTACTACGACATCCTTGCCGAGGTAGGTCAGGGCGAATGGCATCCGCAGAACGACGCGCGCCCGTGGGTTCGATTCTGCCTCACCGCTCACTATCGGCAAGCCCAGACGCACCTGCGGCGCATCCGGGAGGCCGAGGCGCTCTATACGGCCTGCCTCGAGGTCGCCGAGGAGAACGGGTTGCCCGAACGCTGCGTCGCCGGACTGTACGACGCCGCCTTCGGTCTGCGAATGCGCAACGCGACGTATCGCAGCCTCATCGCACAGACGCAGGATGCGGAGATCTCGGAGCTGACCGCCAGCCGGGACCTCAAGGCGATGGTCGATGCCCAGGTGCTGCAACCGGTCGGGGAGCGACGCGGTCGATACTACGTCGCGGACGAGCGGGTTCTGGCCCTTCGATCAGCGGTCCGCGCCGCACGTGAGCCTCGCGAGGATCGAGATCCGTTCGAGATCGCCGTCGGCCAACTCGAGTTCCCGGTGTGACCCTGGTGGGAGCGACGGGACTCGGACGGGTGGGACCGAGTCACGAGGTCGCGCGGCCGACCGCGCGCACCAAGGAGCGGGCGCGACGGGACTCGGGCGGGTGGGACCGAGTCACGAGGTCGCGCGGCCGACCGCGCGCACCAAAGAGCGGGAGCGACGGGACTCGAACCCACGACCTCCGGCGTGACAGGCCGGCGCTCTAACCAACTGAGCTACGCCCCCTCGGAAGGGACCGGGAAGGATAGCCACTTGCGAGCGGGACCGGCCTGGCCCGGGCGACCGAGGCGGCGGCGGCACGCTTGGCCGGGCGGCCAGGGTGGCGTAGCCTGGGACGCGGCATGCCGCTCGCCGCCCCGCCGCCCGTCTCGACCAGCTCCGTCCGGCGGCTGGTGATGGACCTCGTCCGCGAGCGCAGCGCCGCGGCCGAGACGCCGATGCCGCCCGGCGAGCATGGTGTCAGCCTCGCCCGCACCCGGCGCTTCCACGACAACCCGCTGCCGGTCCTCGTCGAGGCCTACCAGCGCTACGGCCCCGTGTTCTCGCTGCGGATCTTCCACGCGCAGGTCGTCTTCCTCGTCGGCCCGGAGGCCAACCACTTCGTCACCGTCTCGGGGGCGGACCACTTCACCTGGCGCGAGGGGCACTTCGGCGACCTCATCCCGCTGCTCGGCGACGGGCTGCTCACGACCGACGGCGAGTACCACCGGCGCACGCGGCGGATCGTCCTGCCGGCATTCGCGAAGGAGCGGATCGCCGCCTCGCTGGACACGATGCGCGCCGAGATCGAGCCGGCCCTCCAGCGCTGGCACGACGGCGCCACGCTCGACCTCTACGCCTGGACGCGCGTCCTGGCGCTGCGGATCGCCATGCGCGCCCTCTTCGGCCTCGACCCTGACGGCCCGCTCGCACGAAACGCCGACGCCGCCACGCAGTTCGAGCATGCGCTCGGCTTCTGGGCGTCGGACTACTTCCTCCAGGTCCTCCGCGGCCCTCGGACTCCGTGGGCGCGACTGGTCGAGGCGCGTCGCCGCCTCGACGCGGTCGTCTACGACGAGATCGCCCGGCGGCGGCGCACCGGCGAGCGGGGCGAGGACATCCTGTCGCTGCTCATCGACGCCTCCGACGAGGAAGGCCACCGCCTGACCGACCGCAACATCCGCGACCAGGTGATGACGCTCCTGTTCGCCGGCCACGACACGACCACGTCGACGGTCGCGTTCCTCTTCCACGAGCTGGGCCGCAACCCGCACGAGCTGCGCTCTCTGCTCGCCGAGCGCGACGCGGTCCTCGGCGACCGCGACCCGACCTTCGCCGAGCTCATGGGCGGCGCCCTGCCCCGCCTGGACCTCGTCCTCGACGAGACCCTGCGCATGTACCCCGCCGCCTGGATCGGCCCGCGCCGCTCGGCGAAGCCGTTCGAGCTGGCGGGCGTCCGCGTCCCCGCCGGCATCCCGGTCAACTACTCCTCCTGGGCGAGCCACCACCTGCCCGACGTGTGGGGCGACCCCGAGGCGTTCCGCCCCGACCGCTTCTCCCCCGAGCAGCGCGGCTCGATCCCGAAGGGCGCCTACATCCCGTTCGGCGGCGGCTCGCGCATCTGCGTGGGGATGCGTTTCGGCCAGCTCGAGGTCAAGGCGATCGCCACGCGCATCCTGCGCGACTTCACGCTCGACCTCCAGGGCGGCTTCTCGCTGCGCACACGCCAGATGCCGACGATCGGGCCGCGCGACGGCCTCCCGGTCATCGTGCGCGATCGCCGTCGCGGCTGACCGACAGCCCCAGTCGGTGCGCGACCGCCGCCGCCTCGGTGCGCGAGCGGACGTCGAGCTTGGCGAGGATCCGCGACACGTGCACGCTGGCGGTCTTCTCCGCCATGTACAGCGTCTCGCCGATCTCGCGGTTCGTGCGCCCCTGCGCGACGAGCTCGAGCACCTCCCGCTCGCGCGCCGTCAGCCCCAGCTCGGCGCCCGGGTCGTCGTCGCGAGCGTCGGCCACGGAGGGCTCGTCGAGCGACAGGCGCGCACGTCGGCCCAACGCGACCACCTCGTCGGCCAGCCAGCGGGAGCCGAGATGATCCGCGGTCGCGTACGCCAGCCTGGCCGACTCCTGCGCCCGCGCCCGCTCGCCGAGGCGCGCCAGGGCCTCGGCCTCCCGCCACCGCGCGACCGCCGTGGGATACGGACGCTCGCTCGCGTCCCAGGCCGCGGCGGCGCGAGACCACGTCTCCGCGTCCGGCTCGCCGCCGGCCCGCGCAAGCTGGGCCTCGGCGGTCGCCACCCATGGGCCGGCGCGCGGGGTGCCGCCTGCGCCCGCCGAGCGAGCGCGCTCGG
>JANJUA010000337.1 GCA_024710825.1 Solirubrobacteraceae bacterium | reverse complement strand
CCGCCCGTCCTGGGTCAGGTCCGGTGGCTGGAGCGCGTCGTCGTGGAAGCGGGCACGGTGGGCCTGGGCGCCGACGACGGGCAGGACGACCTGCGCGCGCGGCTCGCGCTCCGCGTCGCCCAGGGCGCCGGCACGGTGCTCGGCGGCGCCCCGGGCCCGTTCCACGACCGGCTGGCGCGCCCCGCGACCCCCGCCGAGGTGAGCGCCGCGACCGGCCGGTCGGCCGGCACGTCGACCCGCATCGAGGTGGGGACCCTCGCGCTGGCCCACGGCGTCCCGGCCGTGCTGGACCCCGCCGGCTTCGACCGCCACACGTTCCTGTGCGGACAATCCGGATCGGGCAAGAGCTACGCCCTCGGGCTGATGCTCGAGCAGCTCGTCCTGCACACCGGGCTGCGCGTCGTCGTCCTCGATCCCAACTCCGACTTCGCGTGCTTCGCGCAGGTGCGTGAGGACGCCCCGCCCGAGGCCGCGGCGCGCTGGCACGCCGTCGCCGGCGGCATCGCGGTCCGCTCGATGGACGGCGGTGACGCCGAGCGCCTGAGGCTCCGCCTGGACGAGCTCACGCCGGAGCTCCAGGGCGCCCTGCTGCGCCTCGATCCCGTGGTCGACCGTGAGGAGTACGCGGAGCTCCGGGCGCTGATCGCGACCGAGCGTCCCGAGAGCGTGGGGGAGCTGGCCGCCACCGCGCGCCCGGAGGGTCGGGCGCTCGCGCTGCGCGTCGCCAATCTGCGGACGGCCGAGCTCGACGTGTGGGCTCGCGGGCGTGGAGACACGATCGCGGACGCCCTGGAGGACGAGTCGATCCGGTGCCTCGCGGTCGACCTCGGCTCGCTCGCGACGCGCGAGGAGCAGCGGCTGGTCGCGGCCGCGGTGCTGGAGCGCCTGTGGGACCGGCGCAAGCGGCGCTCCCCGGTGCTCCTGGTCATCGACGAGGCGCACAACGTCTGCCCCGCCGAGCCGGAGGATCCGCTCACCGCCCTCGCCACGGCGACCGCCGTCCGGATCGCCGGTGAGGGGCGCAAGTTCGGCCTCCACCTGCTGGTGGCCACCCAACGGCCGGTCAAGGTCCACGAGAACGTGTCGTCGCAGTGCGACAACCTCGTCCTCATGCGCATGAACTCACGGACGGACACGGCGACCGTGCGCACGCTCCTGGGGTTCGCGCCGCCGGCGCTGGTCGACCTGGCTACGGACTTCGGCCTCGGCGAGGCGCTGGTCGCGGGCAAGATCGCCACCCATCCGGCGCTGATCCGCTTCGGCTCGAGGATCTCGTGCGAGGGCGGCGGCGACGTCGCCGCCCACCGTGCGGAGGGCGACGGCGGTCGTCCGTGACCGCCGGCGGTCCGACGCTCAGGCGACGGGAGCGGAATCCCCGAGGGCGGCGCGCAGCATCTCCTCGTCCTCCTTGCCCAGCGACGTCTGGATGACCTCGCCGCCGTAGGGGGCGACGCGCTCGAGCACCTTGTCGCGCGCCTCGGCCCGGCCGAGCAGCACGAGCGCGGCGCCGCCCGCCTTCAGACGCTCGCCGACCTCCTTCATGAACGAGTTGTCCACGCCGGTGTCGGTGACCGCACCGGCCGCCGCTCCCGAGGCGGCGCCGATGGCCATGCCGAGGAACGGCGCGAGGAAGAGCAGCCCGATCAGGCCGCCCCACATCGCGCCACCGGCCGCGCCCATGCCGGCGGTGCTCACCGCCTGGTGCAGCTTGACCTTGCCGTCGGGGCGGTGCTCGATGACGACCGCGTCCTCGAGCTCCATCAGGTGCTCCTTGGTCGCCTGCACCAGCTCGCGGCGGACCTGCTCCGCCGTGGCCACGTCGTCGTAGGCGATGGCGATCAGGTGGTTCATCGTGGGCTCCTTGCTGGAGGTGGCCGCCATGGGCATGGCGCGTGCGACTCGCAGCGTCATCTCTCGGCCGGATCGCGGCCACCCGATGCGCATGCGTCCGCCGGTGGTGGACGCACCCGGCACGCTCCCGGCTCGTGCGCACACGACCGCTGTGCGCGGGCGCGCCCCATTGCCCGTTCGCGGGAGTCGCTGGATCGTGCCGGGCATGAGCGACCCCGCCACCACCGATCCCACGACGCCGGACGGCAAGCGCCCGCGGAGGGGCTGGTGGATGCTGGTGGTCGCGGGGCTCGTGATCGCGCTTGTGGGCGTCGGCGCCTGGGCGCTGTCGCTGCGCTCCGACGTCGAGGATCGCGACGCGACGATCGCGGCCCAGCAGCAGCAGATCGAGGAGCAGCAGCAGGGCGTGGTCGCCGACGTCCGCGAGGCGGCCGAGGGCTTCGCCGACGACGCTCGGCAGACGCTGAGCGGGCTCGGCGCCCAGCTCGACGAGATCCAGGCCGGCGCCGAGCTGACGCAGCAGGACGCGCAGGCGGCCATCGCCCGGGCGCAGGGCGCGGCCGACGACGCCCGCGCCCGCGTCGACGAAGCTTCCGGCGAGCTCGATCGCGCCCGCGCCGAGGCCGATGCCGCCCGCGCCGACGCAGAGGCCCTGGCCGCGTGCGCGCGGGGCTACCTCTCGGCGATCTCCGCGGCGTTCGACGCCGACTCGTCCCTGCAGGACGGCGTCGCGCAGGCGCGCCGCGAGGTGGAGGCGCTCTCCGGGTCGTGCGCCGATCTGCTCGGCGCCTGACCGCGGGCCGCGCTCGCGAGGTCCTGACCGGCGACGCCGGCGCGCACCCGGCGCCTCGGGGTGCCTGCCCTCTGGCACCGCCTGCGCGCCGGCGCGACGATCGCGGCGGTCACCTCGATCAAGGAGCCCCCGATGAGCGACACCACGCCCACGCGTGGTCAAGTGATCGCCGGCGGTCCCGACCAGCTCCGAGCCGAGCGACGGCCCCGGCGGCGCTACGGCGCGCTGCTGCTCTGCGCGACGTGCCTTCTGGCCGTCCAGGGAGTGTTCCCTCCGGGGCGCGTGCAGCAGCTGCTCGTGGCGGTGCTGGCAGGCGCGTGCCTGGTGCTCGCGGTCCGCGACGCGGACCTCTCGCCGGTGGTGCTGCGCTGGGCGCTGGCACTGGCGGCGGCGGTGCTCGTCGTCAGCGTCCTGCGATCGGTCGTGGGTGGGGTCAGCGAGGGTGCTGCCCGTCTGTGCATCGCGGCGCTGCTGGGCCTCGGCCCGCCCGCCGTCGCCATCGGCGTGGTGCGCGACGTGCGCTCCAGCGAACGCGTAGAGCTCGGTGCCATCTCCGGCGTGCTGGCGCTCTACCTCCTCGTCGGGATGGCGTTCGCGTTCGTCTACGGGGGGATCGACCGCTTGGCGAGCGAGCCGTTCTTCGCCTCCGGCGTCGACGCCACGGTCTCCCGCTGCCTCTACTTCAGCTTCACCACGCTGACGACGGTCGGCTACGGCGACCTCACCGCGGGGGCGGACCTGGGCCGGACGCTGGCGATCTTCGAGGCGCTGATGGGCCAGATCTACCTCGTCACGGTGGTGTCGCTGCTCGTCGGCAACCTCCGACGGCCCGCGCCCGTCGCGCCGTCGCGCTCGGACCGCTGACCGCTGACCGCGCCGGCGCAGGAGATCGCGGATCTTCGGTGTCATCCGAGACTGGTAGCCGAGCGGGCGCCGGCTTCGTCAGGTCGCTCGGTGGCTACGCGGGCAGAACCGCGCGGCGCGGGGTCCCCGCTCGACCGCCAGGAGACGCAG